>CAZFCR010000465.1:0-3023 GCA_964517305.1 uncultured Akkermansia sp. | reverse complement strand
TATTTACCTTATGGAAAATCGGAGCCTGGATGGTTCCCGCCATGTTTCCTGTGCCTAAAGTGGAAGAAGCTTTTGACGAAAACGGGAAAGCATTTGATGAAGCAGCCACCTCCAAAAGTGCGACCAACTTTGTGAACGAGTTGCTACTGATGATCCAGGCGCAGGAGCATTCTAAAAAATAAAACTACCCCGTTTACACAACTGGTTTCGCTACCCCGTTTTTAAATCGTTTTAGCCTTCGTAAGGCCTGTTATGACCGTGTTTCAGGGCTTAAGTACGCTAAAACAGCCTGTTTTCAGTCTTTTTTAAAAAATATTTGCTGAAACGCTTGTTAATTGCGGTTTAATATACTACGTTTATATTAAAATCATTTGTTTCACCCTTTAAAAAATCAAAACATGAACAAAGCAGAATTAATCGATGCTATCGCATCAAACGCAAAAATCTCTAAAGCTGACGCAGGTCGCGCATTAGACGCAACAGTTGAAAGCATTCACAAAGCACTGAAAAAAGGCGATCGTATCGGATTGGTTGGATTCGGTTCGTTCTCAGTAACCAAGCGTGCTGCACGTGTTGGTCGCAATCCGCAAACCGGAAAAGAAATTAAGATCGCTGCTAAAAAAGTAGTGAAGTTCAAAGCTGGTTCTGAACTTTCAGGATCTTTGAACAAAGGAAAATAATCCTTTATCCTTTTATAAAAAAAAGGTTGTCAAGTGCTGACAACCTTTTTTTTATTTCCCAACGGCGGTTTATCCTGCCATGGCAAGCTGTTCTTTATTGTATTTGTTTTTATACTCCAGCGGTGAAAGACCTGTGATCTTTTTAAATGCCGAACGAAAAGCTTTGGTATCCGAATATCCGATGTCGTACATCACTTCGTTCACATTTTTTTTACTGGTCTCAAAACTTTTTTTTGCTGCTTCAATCTTAACACGCTGTATGTATTCGACCACGGTATTGTTGGTGGCCTTTTTAAATCTCCGTTCCAGACTGCGCCGGCCCAAAGCAAACATGCAGGCGATCTGGTCAACCGAAAATTTATCCTGGAAATTATTCTCAATAAATTCCTGTGCTTTTTTTACCGGCTCATCATCGTGAGCTTTCTGGCCACTGAACATCACAAAAGCGTTCTGACTGAACCTGTCGATTTCAATCTCAAAATACTTCGCAGCAATCACCGCCAGTTCCCGGTCTGTATATTTTTCAAGAATATAGATCAGCAGGTTCCAGAACGAGTTGGCGCCTCCGCTTGAATAAATGCCCTGTTCATCCGTGATGATGCGCTCGGGTAACAATACCACGTCAGGAAACATCTTTCTGAAATCGTTTTGAGCCAGCCAGTGCGTTGAACATTTTTTTCCCGACAACAAACCTGTGGCTCCCAGTAAAAAAGTACCCACACATAAACTCGCCAGTTCGCTGCCTTCTGAATACCGCTGCCGGAGCCAGGGAAAAAAACCGGAATTAATGCTGATCGTTTCCTGCCAGTTACCGTTTACAGCCGGAATAATAACAAGGTCAGTCTTTTTTAAATCCGCAACTGAGATGTCGGGCTGTACTTTAAAAACATGATCATACACCTGCGCGTCGAGATCAATTCCTACCAGCTGAACTTCAAACCCGGGACTTTTATTTCTCGCCACCAGAAAATCGTTGGCCATTGTAAAAGCTTTGTATGCGCCTTCGATACAGCCAAGCGAAGCCGCACCGCGGGGAACAAGAATGGAAATGTGTTTGAGACCGGCTTTCATGAATCAAAAATATAAAAAAATATGTCGCAATCAACCCCTCAAATCGGCGGGCTTGTACCCGTCCCCGTTCAAAGTGCATTTTACCTTTGTGAACGAACAGGCCATGATTTTTACTAATTAAATGTTAATCAAACGCCAGGCAGATATGATAGAAGTTTTTACAACCAACGTTGACAATACTGAAACCGCGAACGCACTGATCAGCCAGCTCATCGAAACGTTGCCTGACCACGCTTTTAATTTTGACCTTTCAGACTGCGATAAAATTCTGAGAGCCGAAAACAGGAACGGGGAAGTTAACACAGCCATCATTATTGATTTGTTCAGAAGACAGGAATTTAAAATTGAAATTCTGCCCGGTGATTTTATCAACATCCAGATTGCCTGAGATAACAAGACGTTTTTTTTGTACTTTCATGGCCCCAATTAAAAAATGAACACAACTATTATAAGGGCGAACTTCGCCAGAATTTTCAGAGCCATCAAACTTTCGCTGAACGGCGAAGAACAGGATTACACACAAGGCAGTATTCCCAAAGCTGTATTTCTTCTTGCTATACCAATGATTCTTGAGTTGAGTCTTGAAAGTGTATTTGCTGTTGTAGACATGTTTTTTGTGAGCAAACTCGGTGAAAATGCCATTGCAACAGTAGGACTTACCGAGTCGGTGATCACGCTTGTTTATTCGGTGGCCATTGGTTTGAGTACGGCTGCCACAGCCATTGTTGCGCGGCGCACAGGCGAAAAAAACCAGGGAGCCGCGGCGCATGCGGGTGCCCAGGCGGTGATCATTGCCCTGGGTGTTACCGTGGTACTGAGCATTGCGGGCATGTATTTCGCCGAGGAGATTCTTGCGCTGATGGGCGCGAGCGCCGAAGTGGTTGCCGAGGGCAGCAGTTTTACACGCATCATGTTCGCCGGTAGTCTGAGCATTATTTTTCTTTTTGTGATCAATGGTATTTTCCGTGGTGCCGGTAATGCGGCCATGGCCATGAAAAGTCTGTGGATTGCAAGTATCATCAACATTATTTTATGTCCTTTTTTTATTGATTGGTTCGGATTGAAAGGCGCCGCCATTGCTACTGTTATTGGCAGAACCACAGGCGTTATTTACCAGTGTTACCATCTTTTCAGCGGAAAAGGTTACCTGCGTTTTAACCGTGCTCATTTTAATTTCGACGCCACCATCGTTAAAAACATAATCAAAACCGCCTGGCCGGCAACACTTCAGTTTATCATTGCAAGTGGCAGCTGGATCGTGCTCGCGCGACT
>CAZFCR010000464.1:0-3029 GCA_964517305.1 uncultured Akkermansia sp. | reverse complement strand
TATATTCAGGTTTTAATCGGATAGTAGTTGCCGGTATTTGATTCCGGAAAGGGTTTCTACAGTTTCCGGATTTTATTTGTCAGGCTAAATTTTTGTTCACCGAAAATGAAACAAATTAAAAAAACGACGTTTATATAACAAAGAATGATTCGCGAACCTAAAGGCGAATGAGTAACTTAGAGCAACGATCTATTCGAACGTGTTATTGCAGTTCCAAAAAATCGCGCCTGACTCATCCGCATTAAAACAAGACACCATGAGAAACCACTTTCATACAATAAGAATTACTGCCCTTGTTTTGGTGGCTGCGCTTGGCGGCATGCTGGTGGCCAAAAATTACCTGGATCAGCGTAATATTAACGGACTCGAAAGTTCATTCTCTGAGATTTACGAGGATCGCCTGCTGGCAGAAAGTTATATTTTTCAGCTGAGTGACCTGCTTTACAGGAAAAAAATTCTACTCCTCGAAGAGCCCGCCCTCAAAACCCGAAGCGGAAATCATCGCAAAATTGACCTCGCTGTCTCCGGGTTGCTTGAACGGTATGAAAGCACACGACTCACAACGATGGAAAAGTTCCATTACCTCCGATTTAAAAAGGAGATTGAAGCACTTGGCATTCTGACAAATTCTGAAGACAATAGTTTAAAAAACAGGATCGCCGCCTGCGACCGCGGAATTCTTTACCTGCGGTCACTTTCGATGATACAGGTGACGGAAGGAAAACAACTGAACGACAGCAGCAGACAATTTATTTCTGGTTCGGCCGCTGCCATTCAGCTGGAATGGGCTATTTATTTTATCACCCTTATCATCATCGCAGCACTCGCCAGGAAAAAATTTATTTTTTTAGAACAACCGGGCGGACACCTGCTTAATTAATGAGTTATTTTTGTCAGCGCAGTTAAACATCCACTGCACGCCGAATTTATCGCGACAACTGCCATAGTAAGCTCCCCAGAACATGTCCTGGAGTTCCATTTCCACCTTTCCGCCCGCGGACAAAGCATCGAACAGTTTTTTGGTTTCTTCGCGTGTATCAGGTTCCAGATTGATGTAAACATTGTTACCCTGGTTCACCTTAAAGCCCATTGATTCAGGGGCATCTGTTCCCATGATAAAATGACCGCCAATTGTTTCCAGCTGTATGTGCATCACCAGATCCCGGTCAGCCTCCGGCAAAGCCGGCATATCGCCGGAAGGAGGTACATCTGAAAATCTGGAGATCCCGTCAACAAATTCGCCGCCAAAAACTGTTTTATAAAAATTAAATGCCTCTTCGGTGCTTCTTGTAAAATTTAAATAGGTGCTAACTCTGGCCATGATATCGGTTTTTAGTTTTTGTTATTTTCAAGTATGTTTTTTACGTTCTGAAGATTTTTGCGCTGGGCCTCCTCTATCATCTTTCTTCCGAACACATACGCAGGCAGGTTAAAAGGATAACGCGACTCGCTGTAAAACTCACTCGTCACAGCTGTCTGGTTTTCGGTGGTAGCCTTAAAAATATTCGCCGCTTTGGAATGGCCTTCGAAGGGACGTTTGAACCGCAGGTCGACATCCATTCTTTCACCTGTCAGAGCGACAATTTCCTGTTCACCTTCACCCACATTTTCGTTGGTGCTGTTCCATTTCTGCGTTGCGCCCACTGTGCCATCAGTTCCTGTAATTTCAGGCTCCAGGTTGGGATCTTCCATCACCCACACACTGTACTGCTTCTGGTTGCTGAGCATGCGCATAAAATCGTAAACCTCCTGTTTAGGCCGGTTAATTGTTTCCGTTACACTGATGGTGTAGGTGTTAGGAATAAAAATGGCAATGATAAATGGCAATGCAATGATACAAAGTATCACGATGATGATTTTTTTCAGGATTTTCATGTTTGTGTATTTTAATGGTTAAGATTTTTCGCAGATATTTTTTAGTTTTTTTAATGCTTCGGGCCAGGTGTTCTCAAAATAAGCCATGTATTCCTTGTTACCGTCCATTTCAACCTGCAGAAATGTGCCACCGTCTTTGGCAGAGAAACTATAGTTCTCAAAAGCTCCGCCCCAGCCTTCCACTTCCGGACCGCTGGTTATTTCCTCTTTCCCCTTCAGAATGCCCAAATGCTGAATGCTGATGAATTTGCCGGGAACATTGTCGGCAATCCTGCTCACCATGCCGCCTACCTGACCATTCTCTTCGCCAACGAACAATATTTTTTTGCCTTTTTCCCATGAACCCTCGAATCGGGAAGTGGGATTAAAAACAGAGGTCCACTCAGAGTAACTTGCCTTATCGATCATCGTGTGGTAAACTTTTTCAGGCAGTGCATTGATGCTGATACTGAATTTTAGCTTCACCATTTCAGACAATGATTCAGTGTATTTTTTAAAATTATCGAGAATGGCCTGCCAGCCGGCGCGTTGCATTTCAACGTCATTCATTGTTTCCGCGTCGAAGGTCTCCGTCACTTTTGTTTCATTGCCTTCTGATGAAAAGGTGATCTTCACTTTCCGGTCGTCATCCATTTTGTATTCGATCAACCTGTGTTCTTCAACATTTGTATAAACACCTCCAAAATCGAAACCCATACTTTTATCTTTAGCTTCCATTCGCGCACTGAACTTACCTCCAGTGCGGAGATCGTTTTCAGCCGAGGGTGTGTGCCAATCTTCGGACGCCGAGTTCCATTGCATAATGTGATCCGGCTGGGTCCAGATCTGCCATACCTTTTGCACAGGAGCTTTTACCCTGGTCTCAACAGTAATGCTTTTTGTATCTTTTGTTTCCATAGCTTAAGAAATTATTATTTGTCAAAGGTACATCACAGGCATTGTCTGAAGGTAGTGCCAGGGCGACAAATGCAGGGTGTTTTTGCGACAAAAAAAGCCGTTCGGTACCGAACGGCTTTTGTATTCATTGATCTGCTCTTTAATGCTGTTCGAGCAGTTTATCTTTGTGTTTTTTTATCTGTGTTTTTAAAGCTTCACACACCAGGTCTGTGGCTTCTTCAAAACTCTCACATTGTTTTTTCGCGAAAAATTCATGC
>CAZFCR010000463.1:0-3030 GCA_964517305.1 uncultured Akkermansia sp. | reverse complement strand
AGGGACGGCAGGGCAGGTCGTTTACCCCCAGAATTTCAGCATTGCTGCTCAGCGGACCAAAACCAAATTCAGGAACGGTAGAACAGAAAAACGCTTTAACGGGTGCATTCAGAGCACTGGCCAGATGCAGAGGCGCGCTGTCGTTCACGTAATTCATGGCTGCGTTTTTCATCAGCGCCGCGGAAGCGAGTAACGATAATTTACCTGCCAGCACCGTGATGTTTTTATGCCGGCTGTTTTTCCTGATGTGTTCGCAAAGGTCCGTATCGCCTGGCGCGCCGAGCAGAAATATATTTACCGAGGCATCCTGCTGATCACAGAGCGCGATCCATTTTTCGGGCGGCAATTGTTTTGTAAACCACACCGAAGCCGGAGCCATGCAAACGTATTTTTTTTCCTTGAACGCCTGCACCGCTGTTTCATCCGCGGAACCCGGATAGAGGCGGGGAGGAAACACATCCTTACCTGCGAAATCCGAAACCAGGTCGGTATAACGTTCCGTTTCGTGCCGGCCATCACCAATTTTATGGCGGGCGGTGTGATGAAACAAAAATGAAAACGGATTTTCTTTAAAACCCGCGGTGTGCCTGGCCCCCGAAAAAGCGGTCAGCAATCCTGAACTGGCGTAACGGTGACAATTCACCACGCAGTCGTATTGATTTTTCCTGATGAGGTTGAGCAAAGCAAAAAGATGTCTGAACTTGGCTTTCCTTTTTTCCCAGACCAGCACATCTTTCAGAAAAGGATGGTTCTGGTAAATGCTTTCATTACCCCCGCGCACCAGAACGCTGATGGAAGCTGAAGGACACCGGGCATATAATTTTTCAAGCAGCGATGAAGCCAGAATGGCATCACCGATAAAGGCTGTCTGAATAACCAATATGTTGCTGAAAGCCGGATGCATCAGCCGTGGATGGTTTCCTCCCGGCCGTAATTTTTAATCACTTCCGATTCGTAGTTCAGCCATTGCTGCCACCGCGCGTTTACATCTTCCACACCTTCGCCATATTTGCGCGCGAAAGCGAGAAACGTTGTATAATGATTGGCTTCGCTGATCATTAACTCCCGGTAAAAAGAGCGCAGTTCTTCATCGGCAATGTTTTCTGACAGCACTTTGAAGCGCTCGCAGCTGCGGGCTTCAACCATGGCTGAAAAAAGAAGACGGTCAATCAGTACGATTTCGCGCTTGTAACCTTTGCGCATAAATTTATAAAGTTCGTTCACATAAGGATCTCGGCGTTCGAAACCCAGCGTGAAGCCCCGCTCTTTTATCTTCTGGTGCACCATTTCAAAATGCGTGAGTTCTTCTTTGGCAAGACTCAGCAATTCTTCCACCATGTCGGTGTGCTGCGGGAAGTTGACCACCAGTGACAAGGCGTTGGAAGCCGCTTTCTGTTCGCACCAGGCATGATCGGTGAGGATCTCGCTGATGTTCTTTTCAACAATGTTTACCCAGTTGGGATCGGTCTCAAGTTTAAGGCCCAGCATGCAGATTAAATTATGCTGCAAAGAAACGATATTTTAGTAATATTACAGCATGACTGCCCCCGGACGACTCTTTCTTTTGCCAGTGCCCATCAGTGATGCTGAGCCTTTTGATTTTATTCCCCATTACAATGCCGCTGTGATAGCCGGGCTGGAAGTGTTTATTGCTGAAGACGAAAAAACATGCCGCAGACATCTGAAACTGATGAAGTATCCGGCCATCGAAAAAGCTGAGATCTTACTGTTGAATGAACACACGCGTGAGCAGGACCTTTCGCCACTGCTGAAACCTTTGCTGGAGGGACGCGACGTGGGTTTGATGAGTGATGCAGGCTGTCCCGGTATCGCCGATCCGGGCGCTGAGGTGGTAAAACTGGCACACCGGAACAACATCAGGGTGATGCCCCTTGCCGGACCCAGCTCGATTGTTCTGAGCATCATGGCCAGCGGTTTCAACGGTCAGAATTTTGCATTTGTGGGTTACCTGCCCATTGATAAAAACGCGAAAACCAAACGGCTGAAAGAGCTCGAACAGCTGGCCCTCAAACAAAAGCAGGCCCAGTTTTTTATAGAAACGCCCTATCGCAACGAACAGATGTTTGAATTTATTCTAGCAGGTTTACAACCCTCCACCCATTTGTTCCTGGGGAAAGACATCACTTCGCGCAACCAGGTAATGGTATCGCACACCGTGGCCGAATGGCGGCAAAAACAAAAACCATCGTTACACAAGGTGCCTGTAGTTTTTGGGATTTTTGCCTAAATTTGAACGCATAAAACGGGATCCGGCGTGCATTACAGGATTTGAGTATATTGCCGCAGCTTTTCAGTAAAAATTGACGCTTTTATCATTCATACAAGCCAAACACAACCTCATCTTCAAGATCGTGATGGTGATTGTGTGTTCTTTCTTGCTTGCCTGGATGCTGCCCGACAGGCAGATCAAAGGGCATAAGGTTGACGCGTTTTCAGCGGTGTGGACACATGAAGATCTGGTAACGGAATCTGATTTTTTTATCAGGAAAACGGAAGCCGAACTCGCGCGTGAAAAACGGTCCATCATCCGTGATGCCCCGGCTTTTTTCGCAGCCAACGACGCCGACAAAAACAGCAAGATTAAAATGCTGAATGCCCTGGCCGAAACAGATCGCGACACTTACAATAAACTGAAACCTCTTTTTGATTCGATCTACGAAAAGGGGGTGATTGAAAGCGTGGAAGGCGTTTCTGACTTCAGGCCTGTTTTTATTTCATCCGGAAATTACGCTGAAGCCGTTTCTTATTATGATTTTTTTACGGTGAGTTCTGCCGCGCAGTTTCTTGAAAATCATCTTAAATATGAGAACATCGGGATCAATTACCTCGATTACCTTGCCATCAATTATTTTTACGATAAAGAGAAAACCAATTTTTATCTCAACTCTAAATTGCAGCAGATCTCCCTGTACAAAAGTGTGATCAAGCAGGGGCAGGTACTGGTGAGGAAAGGCGAGCCGCTAACCAATAACAAACGTTTTCTCATTAACAGGTATTTTTATTTCCAGA
>CAZFCR010000462.1:0-3040 GCA_964517305.1 uncultured Akkermansia sp. | reverse complement strand
CTGCGCTTCTTCCATTTTGTATTGCAGACTCAGGCGCACCATTTCGCTGTAGTCTTTCGGAAAAGCGTTGGCCACCACTGATATCACGCCATCTCCACCGGCTGCAATGATTGGCAGGGTGAGGTTATCGTCGCCGCTGATCACCATAAATCCTTTCGGACGGTTTTTGATCACTTTCATGATCTGCTCCATGTTGCCACTGGCTTCTTTGGTAGCCACAATGTTCTTAAAATCGCGGGCAATGCGCACCTGTGTTTCCCAGGTAACGTTGCTGCCTGTGCGGCCCGGAACGTTATATAAAATGATGGATTTTTTGGTAGCGGCTGAAACTGCTTTGTAGTGCTGGTAATAACCTTCCTGGTTGGGTTTGTTATAATATGGCGCCACAGAAAGAACGGCTTCAAAATCTTTAAGATCGGTTTTTTTAAGCGCTTCAACCACTTCGGCCGTGTTGTTGCCTCCAATTCCGAGTACCAGCGGAAGTTTGCCACCGTTGGTTTTAACCACGGTATCAATCACCAGTTGTTTTTCATCCTTGCTCAGTGTCACACTTTCTCCCGTGGTGCCCAAAACAACGATGTATTCTACGTTTCCGTGGTGAAGGTGTTTTACAAGAGCGCTGAGCGCCCTGGTATCAACATGTCCTTTTTTATCAAAAGGCGTTACAATGGCAACGCCGGTTCCTTTTAAGTGATTGTTTCGCATAGGGATATTACTATAAAGATATTAAAAGTTCATTTATTCCGGCAAAAGCCGGTGATTAAAGGGCCTGGGTAAACCCTGTTCTATTTCAGGTTAAAGTACTCTGTAGCCATCAGTGCAATTTCGTTGCCATAGGCCAGACTTGCCGTGGCGGCAGGGCTCGGACTGTTGATCACGTGCATGGCGTTGCCGTGTTTTTCGATCTTGAAGTCGTCCAGCATTTCTCCTTCGGGTCCCAGCGCCATGGCACGGATGCCGCAACGCGCGGCCACAATGTCATCCATTTCGAGCGAAGGGATAAGCGCACGCAACCTGTTTAAAAAATAGGTCTTGCTAAACGCACCCCTGTATTCGTCAAGCCCAAAGCGCCAGTGTTTCGCGAAAAATTTCCAGGTGCCTTTGTAGGTGAACGCGTCGGCCGTGTCTCTTAAACTGAATGCCGTTTTTTTGTATCCTTCCCTGTCAAAAACAAATACAGCATTTGGGCCACACTCGGTTCCACCTTTGATCATGCGCGTAAAATGCACACCAAGGAAAGGGAACTTGGGATTAGGAACAGGGTATATCAGGTTCCTCACCTTTGAAAGTCCTTTTTCCGTAAGATCGTAATAATCGCCTCTGAAACCAACAATGGCGGAATCAGTGGTAGCGCCTTCTTTTTTTGTAATGCGGTCGGCCTGAAGGCCGGATGTGCTGATCACGTGTTTTGCGTTAAAACGCGCCTTTTCAGTGATAACCGTGGTTGAATCCGCGTGTTTTTCGAAACCTATCACTTTCTGCGATGTCATCACCCGGCTGCCGCTGCTGCTTGCGTTTATCAGTTCGGCGTATTTTCTTGCCACGTCACCGTAATCGATGATGCCGGTACAACCTACCCACAATCCGGCGATGCCTTCACAATAAGGTTCAATTTCTTTGATCCGGTTCCGGTCAATGATCTCAATGTCTTCCACGCCGTTGGCGATCCCATTCTGATATACTTTGTTCATGTGCGCCAGTTCACTTTCGTGTGTGGCCACAATAATTTTACCGCAGATATCGTGAGCAATTTTATGTTCTTTGGCAAACTGAACAAGTTCACGTCGTCCTGATACACAGTTCCGTGCTTTGTAAGATCCGGGTTTGTAATAAATGCCGCTGTGTATCACCCCGCTGTTGTGCGAAGTCTGATGTGCCGCTACTTCTTTTTCCTTTTCAAGCACCAGTATCTTTTTATTCGGGTGCTGAAGTGTTAGTTTATAAGCTGTGGCGAGTCCAACAATGCCCCCGCCAACAATCACAATGTCAAAATTATTCTCCATGTTTTTCAGGCGCCTAATGTACAAATTAAGCTTGTAAAATTCCTGTATATTTATGCCCGAATGCTTAAAACGGCTGGTAAATGCCGCTTACTGAAACACCGTAATACGATGAAAATTATATGTATTGGGCGCAATTACGCCGATCACGCCCGGGAAATGAAAGCTGAACTGCCCGCTGAGCCTGTATTTTTTTTGAAGCCGGATACGGCTTTGTTAAAAGAAGGGGATTTTTATCATCCTGATTTTACAAAGGATCTTCACCATGAGATTGAACTGGTCATCAAAATCAGCAAGGCGGGTAAACACATTGAAGAGCAGTTTGCGCATAAATATTATGAAGAGATAGGTCTTGGTATTGATTTTACCGCGCGCGACCTGCAGGCAGAATGCAAAAGCAAGGGCCTGCCCTGGGAAAAAGCCAAGGCATTCGACAATAGCGCTCCAATTGGAGGTTTTTTAAACAAAAAAGAACTTGAGTTGCAGAACATCGGGTTTGATCTGAAGATAAACGGGGAAACCCGTCAGAGCGGCAATTCAAAAGACCTGATCTTTTCGTTTGATAAAGTGATCAGTTATGTATCGCGTTTTGTAAGTCTCAAGGTGGGAGATCTTATCTACACGGGTACGCCGGAAGGTGTTGGTCCGGTAAAACCCGGCGATCTTCTTGAAGGCTGCATCAACGGCAACTCTCTGTTGAAAGTCAGGATCAGATAATCAGAAAGTGGATTGTCAGCAGAAATAAAGCTATTCTTTTCATCGTTGCATTAGCAATCTGGTCTTTCGGTGCATAAAAAAATACTGATGCCTCAGATGGCCATTGCCAGCACAATGATAAAAATCAAAAGGAAAATCAGAAACAACCCTACGATAATAGCCCCTAAGATCTGACCGGCCAGTGCCATGCCATAGCCTTTGTATTGATCGGGGTCTCTCCTGATTTGCCGTATAGCAATGGTCCCCAAAATCAGAGCGGCGATGCTGCCTAGTGTTGTAATTACTTAAAAAGTAAACTAATTTACAAGTGGATTTCCGGTGTA
>CAZFCR010000461.1:2712-3041 GCA_964517305.1 uncultured Akkermansia sp. | reverse complement strand
TTGAAGCCTTCCAGCCCTGGTGCAGGGGATATGTTGAAACAAAGGTTTCTTTCAGAAGAAACGGGAAACTCGAACAGGAAGAGGAATATTTTGATCTTAGAAAAAGATAATGGGTTCATAAAAAAACCGGGTCCTTTTTAACCCGGTTTTTTATTTGATTTTTTATAAGGCTAAAAAACGCCTCGTCAACGGGATGTTTACAGGTTTTACCTGTTTCGCAATCGCTCGTATTTTTTGCAAACCATAGAAGTTTGACTTTGGAGCGGCTGCGTCATGGCGAAAACAATTCGCGGTGCTGTCTCTGGCTTACGGGCCATGCGACGTTTTTT
>CAZFCR010000461.1:0-2612 GCA_964517305.1 uncultured Akkermansia sp. | reverse complement strand
GTACCTCAGACTTACGGGTCTTGCGGCGTGTCTCTGGCTTACGGGCCATGCGACGTTTTTTGTACCTCAGACTTACGGGTCTTGCGGCGTGTCTCTGGCTTACGGGCCATGCGACGATTTTTTTTACCTCAGACTTACGGGTCTTGCGGCGCTGTGTCTCTGGCTTACGGGCCATGCGACGATTTTTTTTACATCAGACTTAAGGGTCTTGCGGTGCTGTCTCTGGCTTACGGGCCATACGACTTTTTTTTCATTTATCTCAGGCTTACGGGCCTTGCGATTGATTCTGAAGTAAAGATATACCGGGGAAACCAGTGGCGGCATGGCTATTTGACAAACGGGTGTTTTTTATAGCCAAAATGGTGCAAATGTTTCTTATGTGGCTAAAGGGATTGTGTTATTTCCCGGGTGCGGTTAACTTTACATTTTTATGGCATTTAAACCGGTCAGGCAACTCAGCGCTATTTTAGAGCAGGAGAACTATGAACCCACGCTTAGCTGGGCATTCAGGGTGATGCTTGCGCTGAATGTGCCACTGGTTTGCCTCCCCTTATTTTTTGGTTTTTCCTTTGCGGTCATCTGGGCCGCCTTTGGTGGCTATATGCTTGCGCTGATTGACTATCGCGGTATGCATCATAAAAAAATCGTCGTACAGAGTGTGGCCACGGTGATTGTTTTTTGCTCAGGTGTTTCGGGCATGCTTGTCGCTTCTTCCGTTTGGCTCTCGGTAGTGTTGATGTTTGCACTGGGGGTGTTTGCCGCACTTATTCGTAACTGGCGAGACTATGGCTCCACTATTGGCGTTGCGGCCGGTTTCTTTTTTTTGTTCGGCATTGCTTATCCTTTGCCTTTGAACGATATAGCAGAAAGAGGAATTTATCTTCTGGCCGGTTGCGCCTGGGCGATCACCATCACACTGCTTTCTTTTCAGCTGCAGCCTGCCAACCCTTTAAAACGCTCAATTGCAAGGATCTGGCGCGCGAACACCGATTTGCTCGACGCCATTTTATCAGAGAACGATACACACCACGTTATTAAAAAGGAAATGGAAGTGCGCAGCCTCACCGACCATAGCGCCGATCTTTTTAATCGCAGGACCAACAAAAAAGGAACAGGCGGACATTATGAAATTTTTATGGAACTGCGTCGCCTCGCGGCTGTATTCAGCGCAGCATTGAGCGCCATACACGAAGAGATGGAGATTCTGAGGGGCAGACGGGATGGTTCATTTGAAGAAGCCGCCATTCAGAAGACAGTTTCTTCCCTGGCGCAGGCCAGCGCGCGAATGGCCATCGTTGTATTTAATTCACGCCCCGAAGATCTCACCGTGGCAGGTGTGCGCATCAAACGATTTGAAGTGGCGGTGCAGTTGCTCAAAGACAGCTTTAATAAAATCAAACCGGGGCAGAATGAAGAAAAAGCATTGCTCCATTTTATTTCCGCCCTGGAACTGGCGCATGACTGTCTTACAAAAAGTCTTCACCTGCTGGAGAAAAAAATCAATACCGGAAAAAGCGACCACATTGAAAGTTACCGTTTGTCGCTTCAGAATTTTACGGCAGGATTAAATCTCAGAGTGTTTGGCACCATGGTGGAAACCCTCCGTTCTGTGAGCGCGGAACAGTTAAAATACGCACTGCGGGTGGCTTTTGCGCTCAGCGTGGGTGTATTTATTTTTAAATTTTATAACATCGATCACGGTTACTGGATCCCGCTTACGCTGATCATTGTGATCCAGCCTTATTACGGCGCCACACGAAAAAAAGGCCTTGAAAGGATCATCGGCACTGTTGCCGGTACTGTGCTGGGGGGATTGGTGATGTTGCTGCCGCTTCCCCACAACGCGGTGGTGGCACTGCTGGTACTGGTATCATTTCTGGTGGCTTATTATCTGAGGAATAACTACAAAGTAGGTGTGTTTTTTGTGACCGTCATGATGGTGATCCTTTTGCAGTTATCTCAGCAGGCGAGCTGGCAGCTGATCGGCTGGAGAGTATTGTCAACATTACTGGGTGCCATCCTTGCATTTGTGGCCACTTATATTTTCTGGCCGGTGTGGGAAAAACAAAGGTTCCCGGTGCTGCTAAAAGACGCACTGCTCCAGGTAAGCGCTTATCTTCAGGAGGTGATCAGAATGTTTAATGGCGACAAGCTGGCGCATGAAAACTGGTACCGGGCAAGACGAATGGCGGAAGCCGCGAACAGCGCCGTGTTTGCTTCTGTTCAGCGCATGATGGAAGAGCCGGAACGTGAGCGGCATTTTGTTGACGAACATTTTGCCATGGTGGGCATGCTCATCCGCAGCACACGTGAAATTACCTCTGCCGCGCTGCTCGCACGTGAAAACAAAACAACTCCTGCCGCCTCAGTGCCGGCTGTATTTGCCAGAGAAATTTTTTTATTGTTTCAGTCACTCGCGCAAAACGGATCTTATCAAAAGCTTTCTCATATCGCCTCTGGTTTTGATGCCGTTAAAAAATGTCTCAACACCCCGGAGATGCAGTCAGCAGCGAATGCATTACTTCGTAACGAGTTTGAGAAAATTGTCTTTGAGCTGGAAGCTTTTTACAAACTCAGGGCTGAGCTTGAAACAAAAAAAGCGGAAGGCTGAC
>CAZFCR010000460.1:0-3043 GCA_964517305.1 uncultured Akkermansia sp. | reverse complement strand
AAGGTATAATAAAAGGTCAGATCAAATAAGGATGAATCTTTTGCAGCCCTCGTTGTAAGAAAAATACTTACCGGCAGAAAGATAAACAAAGGGGTCCACATCGACTGTCCGGGCTCAATTTTATTCTCCAGCGCCAGTTGTTTGAACATTTCAGTGATGATGTAATAAGCGAGAAAAAACAACACAGAAATAATAACCGGCAGTCCCAATCCTCCCTTTTTAATAATGGCGCCCAATGGTGCCCCCACAAAAAACAGCACCAGACAGGCAAAACAGATCACTATCTTTTCGTGCCATTCGATCTGGTAAGTGATCAGTGAATTTTTTTCGCCCTCGGTGTGTACTTTGTAAGCCTCAATGTTACCGGAAGCCGAACGCGCTATGTTCATCGCATTCTGCATGGCCTGGTGGTGCCGGCCCGCATCCAGGTTTTTGTAAAACTCACGGATATCAACTGTCTGGAAAGTGTCCGACATCAGTGAAAACGCAGCCGTTCTCGAGAAAAAATGTTTAAGTGACTGCACGTTCAGATTTTCGGCTCTGCGTTTCATCACCCTTTTGCTGGAATCGATCACGGAGTCGAGCTGCCAGACGTTCATCATTTTTTCGTTTGATTTAAAAAGCGCCTCGTTGGTGCGTTTTTGTTTAAAATCTTCCAGGGGTATGTTCACCTGCATTTGTTTAAAACTGAGCTGAGATAAGGAGCGCTTGCCGGGTTTCTGAGGATCGATGTTCTCTTTGTACCGGTTGCCGTCGCGCAGGATCTGAACGAGTTCAGTAGTGTCGGCATTCATGGTGATCTTGCCACTGCGAGCATAGAGCTGCACATTGTTTCCCTGGTGATCGGAATGATCGTAAATGTAAATATCGTACAGCGTATCCTTGTTCTCTGATTTACGGCCCACGCGCAGACTGTAGTTTTCGATGCCGTTGTAAAAAATGCCGTCCTTGATGTTCACCGATGGTTTTTTCTGACGGATGTCGTACAACAACGCTGCCGATTTAAGCTGTACCACAGGCAATACAAAGTTGTTGAATAAAAAAGTGGCCCCGGCTAACAAAATGATAAAGATGAGTACCGGCGACATGATGCGGTACAAAGAGATGCCGGAAGACTTCATGGCGGCGAGTTCGTAACTTTCGGCCAGGTTGCCGAAACTCATGATGGAACCCAGCAACACAGCCAGAGGGATGCACTGCGGAACAATGGTGATCCAGGCATAAAAAAACAACGTAAAAAGATCGATGGCGCGCAATCCCTGTCCTAAAAAATCATCAAGATATGTGATCACAATCTGCACCAGGAACAGCAAAAAAACGCTGATGAACAAGGTTGCAAAAAAGGGGGGCAGAAAGGCCTGGAGTGTGAGTTTATGTAGTTTTTTGAGGGGCACAATGCGTGGTTAAAAATACATTTATTTGCGTACTTTTAATTTATAAATTAAACAAACTTTGTTATTTTTGCTCACTTATGATTAACGGAAAAAAAATAATCGCCGTATTGCCGGCATACAACGCTGCACTTACACTTAAGAAGACATACGACGAGATTCCTTTTGATATTGTTGATGATGTGGTTCTTGTAGATGATCACAGCAAGGACAACACTGCTGAAGTGGCCAAGAGCATTGGCATTAAACACGTGATCAGACATGAAAAAAACAAGGGTTATGGCGGAAACCAGAAAACCTGTTATGATACCGCGCTCGCACTGGGGGCAGACATTGTGGTGATGCTTCACCCCGATTATCAGTACACTCCTAAACTCATTCAGAGTTTGTGTTACCTGATAGCTAACGATCTGTATCCTGTTGCATTTGGATCGCGTATCCTCGGAAAAGGTGCACTCAAAGGCGGGATGCCCCTTTACAAATATGTGTTCAACCGTTTTCTCACCCTTTCACAGAACGTACTGATCGGTCAGAAACTGAGCGAGTACCATACGGGCTACCGCGCATTTTCGCGACCTGTGCTTGAGAAGATCAATTACCACGCGAACTCTGACGATTTTGTTTTCGATAACCAGATGATCTCGCAGATCTTTTATGCCGGTTTCGACATTGCAGAAGTGACCTGCCCTACCAAATATTTCCCTGAAGCAAGTTCCATCAACTTTCAAAGAAGCATGAAGTACGGACTGGGTGTTTTGGGTGTATCATTTACGCATTTTTTTAATAAGCTGGGATTGATGAAATCCGGGATCTATAAAACCAAAAACTAATTTCTAATGGCTATCTATCGTTTTAAGGTTTTTCTGGAAGACAACGAAGATGTATTCCGTGACATTGATATTAAAGCGGCGCAGACTTTTGAAGACTTCCACCAGGTTGTGCAGGAGGCGTTTAAGTTTGATGCCAAACACGCAGCCTCATTTTTTGTGAGCGACGATTACTGGCGCAAAGGCCAGGAGATCACCCTCCGCAAGGAAGACCTGCCGCTTGACGAGGAAGAGATCCGCAAAAATGTAGACCCGAAGAAACTGATGAAGGATACACGGATAGCCCGTTACATCGAACAGCCACACCAGCGTTTTGTATATGTGTTTGATCCCAACGTGCAGTGGACCTTCCTGATCGAAATGATCAAAATTGCCGAAGAAAACAATAAACTCAATTACCCTGCAGTGGTAAAATCGGCCGGCACGCCGCCCAAACAATACAAGCAGGTGAACCTGGCCCGCGAAGAACTGAGTCCTGAAATGGCCATGGCCAATCTGCTTGGCGACGCTGATCCAGAGGAAGATGAAATTTTCAAAGCCATTGACGGCGTGGAAGAAGCCGTTGAAGACGATGACATCAGTTCACTTGAAGGAGAAGAAGGCGAAGAACCAGAGGAGGAGCTCGATTCAGAAGAAGGCGCTTCAGAGGATCTGGATTTGAATGATGAGGATTGATTTTTAGGTTTTGACTCTCAGTTTTTTCAAGACAGCATGAGAGATCTCAGGCGCAAGTTTTAACATGTAGACAAGAAGTAAAAACAAGCCTGAAGTGATTGCGCCTTTCATTATCATATTAATAAACGAGCTGCCGAAATAATCGGGTAA
>CAZFCR010000459.1:0-3057 GCA_964517305.1 uncultured Akkermansia sp. | reverse complement strand
AAATATCGTACTATGGTTACTAAATTTCTAAAATCCCCGAAAGAGCAATTCACCCGCTTCACTTCACTTGTAAAAACCAACTTTTCAAGGTGGTCACAACACGATTACGCATCCCTGTTTCAACATTATTATGAGCGTCTGCTCCGATCAGTACGAGGATACCGCGAGATATTACTCGACCGCGATGGCACCATTCTGAGCTGGAACCGCGATCACGAAGTACTGGAAGGTTATTCTGAATCAGAGATCCTAGGTCAGAGTTTCGCGCTTTTTTACCTGCCCGAAGAACGCCAGGCGCATCTGCCGGAAAAATTAATAGAAACCGCGTGTACACAGGGAAAAGCCATTCATTATGGCAAACACGTGCGTAAGGATGGAAGTACTTTTTATGGCAGCATCCAGCTCATCCCCATCAAAAATTCCCGCAAGGAAGTACTCGGATTTACAGAGATCACCCGCATCATCCCTGACTCAGAAAGTGATTAGAACGGACTGCTCAAAACCCCTGACTGAGAAAATATTTTTGAAGAGAACTTCAGCAGGCAAAACTCATCTAAGCAATCGTAAATGACTCCCCTTTCTGTGGAATGATCACATGCGGATATCCTTCTGCCAGCAATTTATCCCTGAGCGATTCTTTTGCTTCTATTTCCCCATGAACAAGAAAAATGGTTCTTGTTTGACCTGCATTCTGGCAACTCAGGAAACGTATGATCTCTTCATAGTCAGCATGCGCGCTTAATGACAACAAAGATTCAATCTCGGCTTCTACATAAAACAGGTCGCCATAGATCTTCACTTCCTTTTCGCCGGCCAGCAGTTTGGCTCCCAGCGTACGCGGAGCACAATAACCGCTGATGAGCACGGTATTGGCCGCATCGCCAAGGGCATAACGCAAATGGTGTTTTACGCGGCCGGCATCAGCCATACCCGATGCGGAAATGATCACACAGGGTTCACGCAGGTGGTTCAGGGCCTGCGACTCCTCTACACTCTGCACGTAGGTGAGATTAGGAAAACCAAATGGATCCGGATCTTTTTTCAGATAGGCCTGCAAGGTATCGTTGAACGAACTCGCGTATTTCCGCACCACCGCAGTGGCACTTGAAGACAAAGGGCTGTCTACAAATATTTTGATCTGGGGCAAACGACCCTGATTATGAAGTCTGTCGAGTACAAATAAAATTTCCTGTGTACGGCCAAGACTGAAAGCAGGAATGATGAGCCTTCCCTTTTTCTCTACGCAGGTGCGGGTCACTATTTCCAGCAATTTCGCGCTCGCGTTCTCAGGTGTTTCATGGAGACGATCGCCGTAAGTAGCTTCACAAATGATGTGATCGGCCTGCCTGAAAACGCCCGGGGGTTTTAAAAGCGGATCAGAATAACGGCCGATATCACCCGTGTAGGTAAGTCTGGTAAACTTCCCATTCTCGTTGGCATTGATGTGCACGGCGGCGCTGCCAATGATGTGGCCGTTTTCAGAAAAATAAAAACTCAGTTCCTTATTGATCTGGTGGTCGGTATTAAATTCAACTACTTCAAACTGTTCAAGACAGGCCTCCGCATCCTTTACTGTGTAAAGCGGTTTTATTTCAGGCTCACCTTTTTTGCGGCGGCGTTTGTTGATGAAACGGATGTCGCTCTCATGAATGTGCGCGCTGTCGAGCAATAAAATCCTGCAGACATCACGCGTGGCCGGTGTAGCGTAAATGGGGCCGGTAAATCCCTGTCCGACGAGGTAAGGCAGATTCCCGCAATGATCAACGTGCGCGTGAGAGAGAATAACGGCATCAATGTTCAATGGATTTAATCCCAGATGTTTGTTCATCGCTTCGGTCTCGGAACCAAGTCCCTGGTACAAACCACAATCGAGCAATACCTGCGCACCACTTTCGGTCATCAGGAGGTGTTTACTTCCGGTTACCGTTTCAGCAGCACCGATAAATTTAATTTTCATATGCTGCAAATATAAGCCTAATGCAAATTAAGAAGCTATTTATCGATGAGCGGGAAAATTAACCCGCCGGTCAGGTTGGATTGCAGAATTTTAAGGCATCAGTCGTTCAGTGATCCACTCAACGGAGCCATGTTGAATATAGCGGATCCGGTCGTGCAATCGGTTGGTGCGACCCTGCCAGAATTCAAATTCAACCGGTTTTAAAACATAACCGCCCCAGTGCGGCGGGCGGGGAACTTCGCCGTTTTCGTATTTCTGTTTGGTTGTCAGAAAAGCGGCATCCATTTCATCTCGACTGGCAATTGTTTTACTCTGCAAAGAAACCCAGGCCCCTACCCGGCTTTCAAAAGGCCGGGAAGCGAAATAGGCATCTGATTCCGATTCAGGTAATTTTGTTACAGTCCCTCTGATGCGCACCTGGCGCTCCATGGCAGGCCAGAAAAAAAGCAAGGAAGCTTTAGGGTTGTGAGAAAGTTGCTGACCCTTGTGACTTTCGTAATTCGTATAAAAAGTAAAACCACCGTAACTGATGTTCCGGAGCAACATCACGCGTGCGTCAGGAAAGCCACTGTCATCAGCGGTAGAGAGCACCATGGCATTGGCATAATCGTTGCCTTGCTCAAAAGAGGCTTTCAGCCACTCATCGAATTGAAGAAAGGGATCACGGCTGATGCTGCTTTCATTGAGGTCTGATTTCGCGAATTCTTTTCTAACGCTGCCGAGGAAAGAATTAAATACAAAGGGATCGGTGTTCATGGAACTATTTTCGATAAATATCACATTATTTCGGCGATCCGGAGTTGATTGGCATCATCACCGGCACTGATATTTGTCAGTAAAAATGGAAGCACTTAATTGCAATCAGCAGATTCGCTCAATCGTAAGTTCGATATCCTGCCCCTACTTTTTCTTAGCTAAAAAGTAGGCAAAAAGCAAGGCAAAACGATGCTTCCACCCGCTCTTCAATTTTGTAAGACGGGCTAGCCTAAAAGCGTCCGAAGGACTTTTATGGGGCCAACGCACATCCCCGCTCAAAGAGCCACAGGCTCTTTGCCGGTAACAAAATTGAATTCACCCTGCCACCGCCTCGCCGTTTTGCC
>CAZFCR010000458.1:0-3081 GCA_964517305.1 uncultured Akkermansia sp. | reverse complement strand
CACTGAGAAAAAAAACAAATCCGCGCGTATAGAAAAGCGGTCCGAATTTATTGTCAACTAGCATTTCCAATAAGCCCGCTTTTTACTCCATTCCTTTTTTTACATTCAATCGGTGGCTGTTGCAATGTTTGTATTCATGATTGTTTGATCAAAAATTAAATCCAATATTCAGTCCCGGTTCAGGGAAGATGAATTTCGACCACTTGTCATCCAGCTGCCTGAATCCATCCGGTAATTTTGTGTGATAAGCACGATGGGTCATACAAACTGATGGCTGGAAAAAAAATTTATCCTTAAAGAGTTTGATGTGGTAACCGACGCGGTATGAATTAAAGATCTGAAAACCATCGTCAATTTTTTTATCATTGTCATCCGCAAAGACCTGCCAGGCAGGCATCACATCAAGCTGGGCGAACAAACCTTTCCATAAAAACCGTGTGTAGGAAAATGTTACGCCATACTCACGTACATAGCCCGGGAATTTTTCTTCCGGCTTTTTATAGGCTTTGTTTAAAAACGGGTGAATACCGTTCGGCCAGGCATATTTCCAGGTCTTTGGAGCCAGAGTAATGACATCTTTTCCTGTCAACCGGTAGCCGATATTGACCTGAGCGAAGTTGGGAGGGTTCTCAGTGTCTAAATTACCAAACAAAACAAATAAAGAAGTTCCCACGAACCACCTTTTGTAAATACTGTCGGTTTTACCATACTGTGCCCGGAGGTTGAGCGAAAAAACTACTGACAGCACAATGACGAGAATGATGTTTTTCTTTTGCATAAAAATGATTGTTGTTTAAATGATCCCGCAAAAGTAGACCGGCGGGATGCGATAAAACGTTCACTAAAGTGAAGAAATACTTTTCTGCGCTTTTTTAATAGTCCTGATACCCTGGGCTTTAAGCTGCAAAGCACCTGCGATCATGAAGCTCAAAACGAACCATAACATTTGCCTTTGCATTTCTTTAATTTTTAATTTAAACGAGAATGCAAAAATAGGTCCGCGGGTTGGTCCAACCCGTTCACTTAAGTGAAGGAGTGTGTGTTAGTTCTTTTTTTCGAGAATTCTTGCTCTCAGCCTGCTTAACGATTGAGGTTTGATGCCCAGATAACTCGCTAACTGGTGTTGCGGCACACGCTGAAAAAGGTCTGGCCTTGTTTGTAATAAATGCAGGTAACGTTGTTCTGGTGATGAAGTCTTGAACGCGTCAAAGTCTATCCTTTGTTTGGCCAATAGCTCTTCCGACAAGATCCTGCATATTGTTTCAAATTTTGGAAATTTAGCGTTGACCTCTGATTCCATATCAGAATTTGAAACTGAAAGGATCGAGTCTTCCGTACAGCTGATATAATATTCAGACGGCGCTTTATTGATGACGCAGGGAGGCGTAAAAGCTTCCATTTCTGTATAGAAACCTGTGGTCTTTTCTTCGCCATTGATCACGTAATAGGTCCGGATACAGCCCTTTAGAACAAAAAAACTTTCTTTGGTATGTTGCCCCTCTTTCAGCAAGACCGTGCCTTTTTTCACCGAGCGAAATATATCCTGGGACAATATTGCATTTTTTTCATCCTCTGTGAGAACGACGTATTTTGATATAAAGTCAAACAGAATCTTTTCCATTGTTTTGATGTTACTTCTCGCTGTTGCGTTGCCTTTGCTAAGCAGGCAGAACCGGAGACCTTAAGGTTGCAAACGATTTTAAAAATACGTAATTCTTCCGGAACTCATACACCGGGGGGCGTGGCTTATCAACAGGGCATGCGCCAGATGTATGATATTTGGGGACGCTTTGTTTGAGACTTGTAACTACAGCCGGAAATTATCTGTCAATTCATTACAAAGCTCATCTGCTCTTGTCTGGCGGGCGCAATGAAATTTTCAGCTGCTTTTTGACTTTATGTGTCTTCTCCTGATTTCTTTTTATCCCGAAAGAAGAAACCGCAACAAGCGATGATGATACCGCAAAACACCATCCCTTTTCCGTCGATTGTGCCAGTCCCGCGATTACCAAAGCGGCCCATCTTAACTCCAGACGAGGTTAGTTCGTTGACCGAGAAATATATTCCTGCCGCAATCACAACAAGTCCAATTACAAAAACAATTGTTGAGATTTTTAAATATTTATCAATTTTGTTTTCGGCCAATAGATGCAGATGTTAAAGTTAATGTGTTGCCGGTTAAATTTAAAATAACGGATTGCATGCAGGCGTTCGTGCCGGCCGCCCAGTTGTTAAATGTACATACGTTCACCGAGATGTTCAAATATTAAGTGCTCGGCATGACAACTTGCGCTCTTAGCTGAAAATGTTTCATAGTTTTCTTGCGTCAGCTGGATGTCCACCGCACTGCTAAAGGCCGCCGACATTTTACAAGCTTATTTGGCGTCACGAGAAACATCGTGCCGCTGAAATAAGGGCCAAATCGACTGAAAATTTGGGTTTTGAACTGTTAGGTATTGGTTAATTTTCTTGCACCCAGTGAATTTGCGTTCCCGCATGGCTTTCGTTACTTTTACAAACAATGGCAAAAGGAATACAGACTAAGTTTTCAACTTATCTTGTTTGTAGTGAAGACAAAAGAGCGGCTCCACTAAAAAAGATATTGGCAGATGTTATGGAAGCCACCGGAGGAAAACTTGTTGTTAAGAAGAGAAAAAAAGATATTTTCCAAAGCAATGTCGATGACAACGAGGTAAACGAACTGTCGAAAGCTGACCTAGTACTCATTGAAAATAGCTTAAGTGAATCCGAGACCTTTTATAATGCAGGGTTAGCTCACGCCTTCGGAAAACCAGTATTGTTCATCGTGCATGCTCCTAATACCGATGCAACATTCTTTAGTGGACCATTTTTAGAATTTCAACAGACGGCTGCGAGTCAAGAGAAATTTAAAGATATTCTTCTGAAACTTGTTAATGATTATTTAAAAAATCCTCAGACTTTCAAAACTATTTTTCCAAACACTAAGAAAGTTGAGCTTCCTTATATTATTAATTTAGACAACCTTGAACCTCGAGAATACGAGAATCTCTGCTTCGAATTAATTTCGCAAATGGGTTATAAAAAAGTCAATTGGGGAAT
>CAZFCR010000457.1:0-3096 GCA_964517305.1 uncultured Akkermansia sp. | reverse complement strand
GATATCCCTTCGTCGCGGAGTGAAAGGTAAAGTTCGTTCTCATCCTTTATTTTCACCGACTGGAGAGCATTGCTTCTCAGGCTGTCGATCTCCAGTTTGCTGAACACATAACCGTCGTAATAATAAATGCCGTTTTGGGTTGTAAAGTACATCAGGCCTCCGGCATGTTGCTCAATATTAAAAATGTTGGCGTTATTCAGACCTTCCTCGCTGCCGAGTTTCTGAAAATTAAAAGCAGGTGTTTGCGCCCGGAGACTCCAGATACAAAGGAGCAGAGCAGGAAAAAGGGCGGATTTAATTCTATGTATGAGTTTACCCCTGATAACCTGTAGATTAATAAAGTATAAAAATACAAAAAGCCCGGTAAACGGGCTCTTTAAATACATTAAATAAATGCAATCTTATTTTGGCGATACTGACCGGGTGCGGATAAAATCTCCAAACTCCTGGGTGCGGGCCTTGCTCACCTGTACATGTGTGCCATCGCTGAGAATGACTTCACCCCCTTCGTGATTTGAATATTCTTTTACGTATTTGATATTGATAAGCGCCGAACGATGTACTCTGAAAAACTCAGTGTCCGGCAAAATGGTTTCAAACTCTTTCAGCGTTTTGCTGGCGATAATTTTTTTCTGTCCGTTCAGGTAAAGGTTCGTATAGTTATCGCTGGCTTCGAGCCACACAATGTCTTTAAAATCAACAAGTGTAAATCCTTTGCTGTGGTTAATCAGCACCAGGTTTTTATTCTCTTCGGTTTTAGGGCTGGCACTCGCCGCTCCACCTTTGGCTTCGTAATGATTCACCACTTTTTTGATCGCGCCCTGAAGTTCGCTTAACATCAGTGGTTTTAGAAGGTAGTCAGTAGCACCGGATTTTACAGCGGTAATACCGTGTTCGCTGTAAGCTGTGAGAAAAATCACACAAAAATCACGGTTGTAAATTCCCTCCAGCATCTGAAATCCATTCATGCCGGGCATATTGATATCCAGAAAAACAACATGCGGTTTTAAATCCTGGATTTTCTTTTTTCCTTCAGGACCATTCTCTGCTTCGCCTACAATTTCAATCTCTGAACAATAGTTCTCAATCATGTTGCGGGTGTTGCTCCTGCTATCTTCCTCGTCATCTATGATTACTGCGCGATACCTTTCCATCTTCTCGGTTTTTTTGGCTAATCTAAACCTTTAATGTAACACAAAAATAGGCAATTAGCAAACAGTTATTCTGAGTGAGTGAGTCCATACATTTACTGTGGCATCTTCCTTGACTTTTTTATAATTTTTAACTATATTTACTACTCCGGCCTTCTTCAGTCTCTCACCCTTTGTCCTGATAACAACCCTAAAAACAACCGCATGAAAAAAATCTCCACCCTCATCCTGTTATTTTTTACAGCTTGTATTTTTGCGCAGCCCGCAGGCTGGATGTATAACCAGCCAATTACGGTCAGCAACCCCAACAGTGGCGCTGCTGTTGATTACCAGTTGCGACTCACGCTCAACACACAGTCACTGATCGCAGCCAGCCAGATGAACAGTGCCGGTAACGACATTCGTTTTGGCGGCACCTGTACGGGAAACGCCTTTTTTAATTACTGGATTGAAAGCGGCATCAATACGCCAACTACGGTGATCTGGGTGAAAATTCCGATGATCGCTGCCAACAGTTTCACCACCATTTTTATGTTTTACGGCAATTCCGGCGCAGCTGCAGCCTCAGCAGTTCAGGGAACATTCCGGGGCCCTAACTCTTCTACCGACAGTGTTTCAGGTGGCAATACCAATGCGCTTGTAGCCAACAGTCAGCGCGGTTTTCGTTTTCAACCAACGCAGGACATGCTGGTTACTCATTTCGGAAAAAACGAACCTACCGGAACACAGCGCTACATCACGCTGTTTAATTTCAGCACTCAGGCCCAGCTGGCGCAGATTCAGGTAGCAGGTGCTGCCGCTACTTATACATACGGTGCCCTGGCGAGTCCGCTATGGCTGACTTCCGGAACCCAATACGTGCTTCAGCAGTTTCAGGGAAGTAACGATGGTTATTATTACCAGACCAGTTCACAGATTGGTCAGCACATGACTTATCTGGATATGCGTTACTGTAACAGCTGTACACAGAATACTTTTCCAAATACCACGCTCGCCAATTACCATTATGGGTATCCCGACCTCTGGTATTATATTACCAACACGCTGGCCATCACACCAACCTATACTCTGGGTGGTAGTCTGATCAGCATCAGTGGTCCCAACTCCATTTGCAGCGGGAATACGGTGACTTTAACCACCAATGCCTCCGGTTCTTTTTCATGGAGTACCGGAAGTACCGCTACCGCCATAGCAGTATCGCCAACGGTGAACACAACTTATTCGGTGGCTGAAAGTAACAGTGTAGGATGTAACTCCAATGCGTTTCTTACCATGACGGTGTTTCAGGGCATTCCGGTGATTTCGGTCGCGAACACGGCGAGTAATTCCGGCGGTATTTGTCCTGGACAAACGGTTGCACTCACTGCGACCGGGGCGCCCAATTATACATGGACAGGCAATGTAGTAAACGGCATATCCTTCCAACCGCAATCGCCTTCAGGATATACAGTAACAGCACAGAATGCCTGCGGAACAACAACAGCCGCCACTTCCGTATCTGTGCACCCGCTTCCTCCCATCACTGCTTCTGCGAGTCAGCCGAGTATCTGCTCTGGTAATTCAGTCACCGTGGTTGGCGGAGGCGCCAGTTCCTATACCTGGTCGCCTTCCAACATCAGCAATGGTGTTGCGTTTTATCCAACCATCACGCAGTCTTATTCCGTAACCGGGGCCAGTGCCCTGGGCTGCACCGCAACAGCAGTCACAAATATTTCCGTTACTATTACACCCAGCCTCGCTCCAATTGCCACACCAACCCGCATTTGTATAGGCGAAACCGCTACCATCACGGCGAGTGGCGCTGCCAATTACAGCTGGTCGCCAGGCAACCAGAATACTTCTGCCATTATTGTGAGTCCGGCAGTAACCAGCACTTACACTGTTTTAAAGTGGAACGACAACTGTTTTGATACCAAAACAATCACTGTGCTTGTTGATCCATTGC
>CAZFCR010000456.1:0-3097 GCA_964517305.1 uncultured Akkermansia sp. | reverse complement strand
AGTTCTGTTGGGGGTAACACTTGTCCGCCATACATATATCTACGGCTAGCGGTTTTGTTCGACGAGTGACTGTATTGGCCGGAATTCGGACTCGTAGTATATCAAATAAAGCCCGCGAAAGTTACTGATGATGTCGAAGAAGGAATAAGAAAATTCTTTCACCTTACAAGATACGACTACAGTAACCTTTTTGTCCCAGGATTTCAGAAAATGCCTGCGTTAACGACCATATCAATGGTGTCTCCGCCGGAATTAGTGGGAAAAAATGTATTAAAATTTCTGGATAACACGAAGAAGCTACGTCGAAACTAAAGAGTTGAAGCAGGTCATTATTGCCCAGTGGAGGAGCCTTAATCAGATTTTAATGACGAAATCTGGGTAAATTATCCGGCCCTAGAGGATTCTGTGAATGGGGCATAACTCCCTAATTACCATTTTGTTATATGTGGTTTGTAACATTTCCGAACAAAAATACGTTCAATTTAATTAGCTAATGAAAACGCTATCTATAACTGAAATCTGCACAAAACTGAATTGCAAAAAGAGAAGTGCATTAAGCTGGTGTGAGAATAATGGCGTTCCGGTGTTTTCACAGGGAAAGCAAAATCACTTTGTCTACGAAACACACTTCTATGCGGCTTTCGATAAACCACTTATTCAAAAACTCCAACTGCAATATCCGAGCGACTGGCCGAGAGTATACGAAATAATAAAGTCCGGGAATATTGTCGATTACTACACGCTCACAATAAGCACTGTAAATGTTGTTCAACAGTTCAGGACAAAAAACAAAACAGTAAATGAATACCGGGAAAAGTATAATCGATTCCTTCAGTAAGAATGGGAAACAAGAGAACAAAGCATTAAATGAAAGCACCAAAACTACCAAAGGCGAAACGCCTTCCAGGTCTTTACCTATATTGTCCGACTCACAAAAAATATTTTCGGGACGATTCGAAACGCACATGCTGCAACAAAGTGGTGTATAAGGCAAAGGTCCATGTGCCTGGTTCAAAAACGGTGCATGACTCCAACTCAAGGAATCGCACGAAGACGAAAATTCTCCATACCACTGACTTTAATGATGCAATTGCACTGTTTGCAGCATTTAAGAAGTGGTTGAAGGAAAGTAACTACATCAATCACATCTTGGAAAAAGATTCGTCGAAGCCGACTCTTATTGTAGATTGCTTTGCCAGTTTTGTCGCATATCTGAATAACGAAGGGGTTCCCGAGCATGAAAAGAGATTTAGGGACAGGAAAGTCATTCGTAATTATGAAAGAGCCTTTGAATTATTCCTGACTTCTTTAAAGAAGGCTAGCCCCCCAGTGGACGTTAAAAACCTAAAGTTTACGGACATAAATGATGTGATGATTGGATATTATCATACTTATTTATTGCATGAAAGAAACTACGCCAATAAGTCATATAATAGTACTATGCTGACCTTGAAGTCATTTTTCGCTTATGTCGTGCGAAAATTCTATCCAACTCATGTTCATCCGCTAGTAAATTTTAAAAAGAGGAAAGTAATATTAAAAAAAGATTCCATTTCAGAACAAGAATTTCTTCGCACACTAGATGCAGTAACAGAAGCCAATAGTAGAAGGGAAAAGGGACATAGGAAACGTGCGAAAAATATGTACCGTCCATGGATGAGGGATGCTTTCATTTTAGGATTTCTATCCGGAGGCAGAAAGAAGGAGATTACTCATGGAAGATGGTGCGACATAGTTTGTGATGAAAATGGAAACCCTTTATACATTGAAGCGAAGAATTTCAAGGAGACAGCAGCCAATCAACACCTACTGAAGGACGACGAATTCATTCCTAAACCGGTTTTAATCACCCCTGTGTTCGAGAAGTTTTTGAGAGACCTGGGTTTCGAAAAAAAAAGGAATTCGCCAGATTTCATCATAGCGCCGAATTATGAAGGCAATAGATTTACGATGAATGAATTAATCGGAGCAGCTTTTCCCCATTATTTCGCGATTGCAAACAAAGTACGGAAGGAATTTAAGTTATTGAGAAAGACATATGCTACATACCTTAAACTTCATTTTGGCGACCAAGCTGCATCCCTTTTTGGAGATTTAGAATCGACGATGGACACGCATTATGTTCATGCCGCTCGATTAGCAGAAGACTTAAGTAAAAAGTTACGTCAGGAAAACCATAAATCCCCTCTGGAGCTCAAATCATTGAGAAGTCCTGATAATACCTCACAGACACATCAATAATCATTATGAATTGAAATGAAAAGAAATTCCTTACTCCCCTCCTTACTCCGTAAAAAGGCTCAAAACAAAAAGCCCCTGATAATCTTACGATTACAGGGACTTTTACTGGGTTGCCCGAGCTGGATTCGAACCAACATAGTCAGAACCAAAATCTGAAGTCCTGCCATTAGACGATCGGGCATCTTTTGGAGAGCGCAAAAATACTAATTTTTTACGACTGCCAAATATTTTTTTAAAATTTTAGGTCTTTATACAAAACCGCTTTCGGGTTTAAATGGGGTAAAATAGTATCTTCGCGAACATTACCTTGTTTTTTATGATGACAAAAGAATTTAGCAAATTGAACAATCTGATAGGGTGGCTGGTTTTTGCAGTTGCTACCGTGGCGTATTGCAGCACCATAGAGCCAACGGCAAGTTTCTGGGACTGTGGTGAATACATCGCCTGCGCCTATAAACTTGAGGTGGGGCACCCGCCGGGAGCTCCTTTCTTTTTGCTGATAGGAAGATTTTTCACTTTGTTTGGCGGGTCGGATCCGGCTAACGCGGCCATGATGGTCAACATCATGAGTGCGCTGGCGAGTTCGTTCAGCATTCTTTTTCTTTTCTGGACCATCACCCGCCTGGGAATCAGGGTATACGGGAAATCGGTGAGCGAACTGACCAAAGTTCAGCAATGGGCTGTTCTTATGGCTGGTGCCATTGGTGGTCTGGCTTTCACTTTTTCCGACTCATTCTGGTTCAGCGCCGTTGAAGGTGAGGTTTACGCGCTTTCATCGTTTTTTACTGCTGTAGTTTTCTGGGCCATTCTTAAATGGGATGAAGAAGATAACGTTAGTCCTACCAGCGCCCTCCGC
>CAZFCR010000455.1:0-3108 GCA_964517305.1 uncultured Akkermansia sp. | reverse complement strand
AGTTCGGCTGCTGATAATCTTCGTACGTTACCAGGTCTGGAAACTCCATATTAAATTTTGTCCGCACGGCATTCGCGTTTTCACGGTCAATCCCAAAATGGATTTTGATGCGGTAACCACTGGTTTCGCCATTGGTGAGGCGGTGGTACTCCGCCTTCTTTTCAACCAGTTGTTTTACGTGTAATTCGGTTTGTGCACAAAGGTCACTCTGGGCGCGAAGATCGTTTCCTGAAAAAACAAATAAAATGGCGGCTGGAAGTGCGGCTTTGAGCATCGTTAGCATTTTACAAAAGTAAATAAAATTAGGCCGTATCGGTCGATTTTTGTTAAATTTGTTGACTACTCAATTCAACAAAATGGACAAATTCTCTTATTTAGGAAATAGTGATGTAAACGCGATTGAAGAGCTTTTTATTCAATACAAAAAAGATCCGGATTCAGTAGACAAAACCTGGCAGGACTTTTTTAAAGGGTATGAGTTTGCAGGCACCGATTATTCATCGCCTGCATCGGAAAGCGCGTCTCCGGCCGTTTCGGGCCAGGTAAAAAAAGAGTTTAATGTCATCAACCTCATCAACGGTTACCGCATGCGCGGCCACTTGTTTACCCGCACCAACCCGGTACGCAACCGCCGCAAATACAAGCCAGATCTGGGTCTCGATGTTTTTGACCTGGAAGAAAAAGACCTCGATACTGTGTTTCAGGCAGGCATTGAAATAGAAATTGGTCCCGCCAAATTAAGGGACATTGTGGCTCATCTCCAGCAGACCTATTGCCAGAGCATTGGCGCCGAATACATGTACATCCGTAATCCCAACCTTTTATCCTGGTTACAGGAGCGGATGGAAACCACCAAAAACATTCCCACTTTCACCAAAAAAGAAAAGTGGAACATCCTGAACAAAGTAACTGAAGCAGTAACCTTCGAAAACTTTCTCGCCACCAAATTTGTGGGCCAGAAACGTTTTTCACTCGAAGGTGCCGAATCTTTTTTACCTGCCATGAACGCGCTCATGGAGCATGGCGTGGAACTGGGCATCGAAGATTACATCATTGGCATGGCCCACCGCGGCAGGCTCAATGTGCTGGCCAACATCATGAACAAACCCACCAAGGATATTTTTACCGAGTTCGAAGGACGCCCGAGTGAGGACGGTCTTTTTGACGGCGACGTAAAATACCACATGGGTTACAGCAACGATGTTACCAGCGAATCAGGCAAATCAGTACACATCTCCTTAACGCCCAATCCTTCGCATCTTGAAACTGTGGCCCCGGTGGTGGAAGGCATTACCCGTGCCAAGATCGACGGTCGTCACAAAGGCAATCACCGCAAGGTATGCCCGATCGTGATCCACGGCGACGCGGCCATTGCAGGCCAGGGCGTGGTTTACGAAACTGTTCAGATGGCGCACCTCGACGGTTATAAAGTGGGCGGCACCATTCATTTTGTGATCAACAACCAGGTAGGATTTACCACCAATTACCGCGACGCGCGTTCGAGCACCTATTGCACCGATGTGGCCAAAGTTACCAAGGCGCCGGTATTTCATGTGAACGGCGACGACGTGGAAGCTCTGACCCTTGTAGCTAAAATGGCCATCGAGTTCAGACTGAATTTCCGCAAGGATGTGTTCATTGATATTCTCTGCTATCGTAAGTACGGACACAACGAGGGCGATGAGCCACGTTTCACCCAGCCATTACTTTACAAGGAAATTGCCAAGCATCCGAATCCGAAAGAGATTTACGCTAAAAAGCTCATCGCCGACGGTACTTTTACTGAGGAAGAGATCAGCAAGCTTGAAAAATCATACAAAGATCAGCTGGAACAAAATCTGGACGAAGCCCGCAAGGTTGAAAAAGCCAAAGTAACTTCATTCCTGCAGGGTCCGTGGAAAGGCATACAAATGCCGGGCGCGGCAGATTTTGAGAAACACACACAAACAGGCATCGATGAAAAAACTTTCCTCGATCTGGCCAGAAAAACAACGGAGCTTCCTGCTGATAAAAAATTCTTTAACAAGATTCAGCGTCTCTTCGCCGACAGGCAGGCCATGATCAAAAACGATAATTACGACTGGGCCATGGGCGAACTGATGGCTTATGCCTCTTTGCTCAACGAAGGTCATAAAGTACGTTTCAGCGGCCAGGACGTGGAGCGCGGTACTTTCTCGCACCGGCACGCGGTGGTGAAAGTGGAAGACAGTGAAGAAGAATATGTGCCGCTCAACAACATTGGCGCGGCCGAAAGATTTGACATTTACAATTCGCTGCTCAGCGAATACGCGGTGCTTGGATTTGAATACGGCTACGCTTATGCTTCTCCCAACGCGCTCACCATCTGGGAAGCGCAGTTCGGCGACTTTTTTAACGGCGCGCAGATCATCATCGATCAGTACCTGTCTTCTTCTGAATACAAATGGCGCCGCATGAACGGCCTGGTGGTATTGTTGCCTCACGGTTACGAAGGTCAGGGACCTGAACACTCCAGCGCCCGCATCGAACGTTTCCTGCAGATGTGCGCTGAGAACAACATGCAAATTGTGAACGCCACCACGCCGGCGCAACAGTTCCATGTACTTCGCAGACAGTTAAAACGCAGCTTCAGGAAACCGCTGATCTGTTTCACACCTAAAAAATTATTGCGTTATCCAACCTGCGTGAGCAAACTGAAAGACTTTACCGAAGGTGCGTTTCAGGAAGTGATCGACGACAAGATTGATTTAAAAAATGTAACCAGGCTCGCGTTTTGCTCCGGCAAAATTTATTACGATCTCATCGAACGCCGCGAACAGGAAGGCGTGAACGACATCGCCTTTATCCGTCTGGAGCAGTTGTATCCTTTCCCTAAAAAACAGGTGGATGCGATAATCGCCAAATACAAAAACGTAACAGAATATCTTTTTGTACAGGAAGAATCGGAGAACATGGGCGCATGGCGCTTTGTTGATCACAACTTACGTTCGCTCAACATGCGTTATGTAGGAAGAGATGAAGCAGCAAGTCCTGCTACCGGTTTCGCCAAACGTCACGCGGCTGAAAGCGAAGAGATCATGATCAGCATCTTCAGCAAAGTACTCGTAAAATAAAACACAACATTCAATA
>CAZFCR010000454.1:0-3123 GCA_964517305.1 uncultured Akkermansia sp. | reverse complement strand
GAAACATTATAACACTCGCTACCAAAATGAACTGGGACTACAGCACAGCGCAAAAGGAAAGCCGGAAACTCGATCCGGATCAACTCAGTGAAAAGGCGCCCGCCTTCGTTCAAGCCTTAAACAAAACGCATGGCATCAAGTGGCAGGAACTATTAAAACGTACCGGCGCCATGATGCTGGACATTGCGGAACAACAATACCTCAATGAAACCAATTTAAAAAATATTGCACAGCCTGTGATGATGGGTCTTGGTGATAAAGACAGTATGGTAAGTATTGAAGAAACCCGCGCCACGTTTGGTCTCATTTCCGCCTGCAGAATGTTTATGCTGCCGGGCACCAGGCATCCGCTTGAAACAGCAGACCCTGTTCTGCTTGCGGCTCTTATTAAAAATTTTGTAAAACCTGGTTCAGCGCAGAATCAATAACCTGTTTGCATCCAGCTTTATAAAAATAAAAAGCAGGATGGTGAACGACCACAGAGAAGAGCCTCCGTAACTGAAGAATGGCAGCGGGATGCCAATCACCGGCATTAACCCGATGGTCATGCCAATGTTAACTGCGAGGTGGAAAAAAAGCACGGCCGCTACGCCATATCCGTAAATCCGGCTGTAATCTGAACGCTGGCGCTCCGCAAGCAGAATTAACCTCAGTATTAAAAACAGCTGGAGAAAAATCACCACGGTGCTGCCCACAAATCCCCACTCTTCGCCAACGGTGCAAAAAATAAAATCGGTGTCCTGCTCAGGTACAAAATCATATTTGGTTTGCGTACCCTGAAGGTATCCTTTGCCAAAAAAACCACCGCTGCCAATCGCGATCTTAGCCTGGTTGACATTGTAGCCCTCTTTTTTCATGTCAACGTCGCCTCTTCCGAGTAATACGTCGATCCTCACTTTTTGATGGGGTTCCAGGTTGTTGTAAACGTAGTTGGTGCCCAGCACCACCCCGGCAGCGAGCAGATAAGTAAACACTACAGACAATACATTTCTTTTGTTACGGCGCACAAAAAGAAAAGCTGAAGCGGCGATCAAAGCCAGCGTGATCAGAAGTGTAGGAACGGGAGTGATGAGTGCCAGAATAAACAGTATAGCCGCGAGTATGCCAAACATTAGGAAATTAACGCTGAGTCCTTCCCGGTAAAGAACAATGATAAACGCGATAAAAACAATGGCGAGGCCTGTTTCATCCTGCAATTTTTTAATGAGAACAAGGGGCACTACAATGATGAGCAGGGCCAGCAGGGTGTTTTTATAATTTTTGAGCAGATCCTTTAACCTCAGTCTGAATTTCTGATTAACGATAATATTTCGGTTGCTCAAAAATTTGGCGAGTGCCAGATTGGTGGCAAACTTCATGAACTCCGCGGGTTGAATACCGAAATCACCAAACCTGAACCAGGAGCGACTTCCCTTTACCTCCCGTCCCAGAAACACCACCAGAATATTGGCAACTATGAACACCCCGTAAAACACATACGCAAAAGCGGTGTAAAAGTTGGCGTCAATCAGCAGGATGCTGAACGCGATAATGGCCGCTCCAGAGATCCAGATGAGTTGTTTGCCGTATTTTTGTGTTGTATCAAAAATGTTCTGGTGATCTTCGTCGTAAACAGCGGCGTAAATATTCAGCCAGCCCATGATCACAAGTAAAACGTACAGCAGGATCGTTAACCTGTCGACTCCGTAAAATACGTTATTCTCATTTCTTGCCATCTTAATTTGCTTTTGCAGCTACCGTTTTAGGCGGGTCGATGAGATTTGCCTCCAGCATTCGTTTTTCTATTTCCGGCCTGCTCGTTGCGCCTTTCAGATATTTTTCAATCATCAAAGTAACAATAGGAGCGCTCCAGGTGCCGCCAAATCCGGCATTCTCAACCAGGCACGCAATGGCGATCTTCGGATTGTCTCGCGGTGCAAAAGCCAGGAACACTGCATGGTCTTTTCCATGCGGATTCTGTGCCGTTCCGGTTTTTCCGCAGATCACAATGTCCTTCACCCGTGAATGGTAACCGGTTCCTGCATCGAGACAAGCCTGCATACCATCGATTACATTGGTGTAATAATCGGGCTCCTGCACACCAACATAATGCGGCATTTTGAATTTGCTGTGGATCTGTTTGTTGTTTCCAATTCCCTTGATACAATGCGGCGTATAAAAAAAGCCGCGGTTGGCAATAGCGGCAACCACGTTAGCCATCTGTAAAGGTACAAGGGTCAACTCTGCCTGACCAATTCCCAACGACACGATGGTGTTGCTGCGCCATGAATTTTTTCCAAACACCTTGTCATAATATTTTACGGAAGGCACGTTGCCCGGCTTATCAAATGGCAGATCGGTGCCGAGGCGTGTGCCCGGACCAAAAGTCATCACCATGTCGCGCCAGTGCGTATAACCATCAACAAAACGCGGATATTTTTTCTGATCCACAATTTCCCTGAACACATAACTGTAATAAGAGTTGCACGATTGCGCCACCGACCCAACCAGGTCTACAGGACCGTGCGGGTGACATTTGGGTTTGTTACCCATTGGGGGATAACCCCGGTGACAGGGATAACTGGTGGAGCGACTGATCAGACCATCGTTCTGAGCGATGAGCGCATCAATGAGTTTAAAAATGGAACCGGGCGGATACATGGCCTGCAGTGCCCGGTTAAAAAGCGGCATGTTCAGACTGTCGTAATACAATTTTGTAAAATTCCTCGACCTCGCTTTTCCGCCCACAAGCAGGTTAGGATCATAAGATGGCGCGGATACAAGACAAAGGATCTCACCGGTTGAAGGTTCGATGGCCACGATGGCGCCTTTTTTTCCTTTCATAAGCCTTTCTCCGTATTCCTGCAAGTCCATGTCTATGGTGCAGTGTAAAGGTTTACCGGGCACGGCAAGTGTATCGTATTTTCCGTCCATGTAACGACCGATCACTTTGTTGTGCACATTGGTAATGGTGATCTGTGTCCCTTTTTTTCCTCTCAGCGCTTCTTCATAAGCCCGTTCAATGCCCGTAATCCCAATGTAATCACCTTCCCGGTAATAAGGGTCTTTAGCAGCTTTATCTTTGGTGACCTCGCCAACATAACCGAGCAGGCCGGTATATATCTCGGACGTGAAGTCATCGAG
>CAZFCR010000453.1:0-3123 GCA_964517305.1 uncultured Akkermansia sp. | reverse complement strand
ATTTTTTTCCTCCGGCGGAGCAAGGTAAACGCCCTCGGGTTTGATCAGCACCCGTCTTTGTCTGTATAAAATCCCAATGGCTTTTTTAAAGGTGGCTTTGCTCATGCTGAGTTTGATGGAGATCTCTTCAGGACTGCTTTTGTCGTTTAATGTAGTGAAGCCGTTGTTGCGAACAATGTATTCGTAAACCACTTCGGTTGAATCGAGCACATTTCTGAAGCCGCTTTTCTGGAAACTGATGTCTACCAGTTTGTCTTCGCGGATGGTGCGCACAAACCCCTTCATCTCGTCTCCAATAAACACGTCCTGGAAAATATCGTTATGGTAAATCAGTCCTTTGTATTTGTTGTTGATGATGCAGCTGAAGCCCAGCGGCGACTCGTCGTAAATCAACAGGTCTACTTCCTGTCCTTCTTCAAGGCCTATGGTTTCGGTTTCGATAAATCGTTCAATTTTGGAGCTGGCCACAATGCGTTTTGAAATATCATCGAGGTAAATGTAAACCACATAAAACGTGCCTTCCTCCATGTCCTCGCGCTGTTCGCTGAAAGGCACAAGCAGATCTTTTTCAAGTCCCCAGTCGAGAAAAGCGCCGATCTCAGTGATGGCCGTTACCCGCAGATAAAAAAATGTATTCAGCTCGGCATATGGTTTTTGCAGGGAGGCAAGTGGTTTGCCATCGCCATCTGTGTATATAAACACCTCGAGCTGCGCGCCTTTTTTAAACTGTTCTTTGTGCTGACTGGCAGGCAATAACACTTCATTTCCCTCCTCGTCGCTCAGGTGTAAACCGGCGGGAGTTTCGCGGGCGTGTTTCAGAAGGTTCATTGTGCCGATGTCGATCATGTAGGAAAAGAATAAAAAGGTAAAATTATCAAAAACATTCAGGTGATCCTCCTCATTTTGTATTTAAACCTACCTTTGCGCCCGCAAAATGAATGTAAGAACAGTTTCATGGCTCATCCTCATCACGCTTTCTGTGGTATGGGGAAGTTCTTTTATACTGATGAAACGGGGCCTGGAAGCCTTCAGCAGTCAGCAGGTGGCCGCCATGCGCATCAGCATCGCCTTTGTTGTGCTGGTTCCTTTGCTTCTAAAACATTACCAGATCGATCTGAAAAAATACTGGAAGGGCCTGCTCATGATGGGTTTCTTCGGTAATTTTCTACCCGCCTTTCTTTTTACCGCCGCAGAAACCCAGATCAGCAGCAGTCTGGCGGGTATGCTCAACGCTTTAACGCCTTTGTTTGCCGTAATTGTTGCTTTTCTCTGGTTCAAGATCAAACCTTCTTCAAAAAAATTTAGCGGACTCATCGTTGGATTTATTGCCGCCTGCGGCCTTATTCTATTCGACAGCGGAGAAGATGTGTTCAGGAATTTCAGCTATGGTTTCCTCGTCTTGCTGGCCACCATGTCGTACGCCATCAGCGCCAACGCCATTAAAAGATACCTGTACGATCTCAATTCAGTAAAAGCCACGGTATGGGCCTTCTGTTTTACGGGTCCGCCGGCGCTCATCTACCTGCTGGTGGGCACTGATTTTACCACGCGTGTGCAGAACCATCCCGGCGCGGGGCCTGCTTTATTATACATTGCCATCCTGGCCGTGGTGGGTACAGCTGTGGCCGTGGTTCTTTTTAACATCCTCATCAAAAATGCCGGGGTGCTGTTTGCCAGCAGTTGCACCTATCTGATCCCTGTGGTAGCCATTCTCTGGGGAATTTTTGACGGCGAAACGGTAAATGGCGCCCAGTTTCTGAGCATGGGGGCGGTTATTTTAAGCGTTTACCTGATTAACAGGGACTAAATTTTGTGATTTACGAAGAATTGAGTATATTTGCGTCCCTTTTTAGGGAAATTATAAACAATTTAAAAATTTAAGCATGTACGCAATTGTAGAAATAGCCGGGCAACAGTTTAAAGTGGAACGTGGAAACAAAGTTTACGTTCACCGCCTAGAGGCTAACGAGGGCGCCAAGATTGAATTTGACCGTGTGTTGTTATTGGACAATGCAGGTAAAATTACAGTTGGAAGCCCAACCGTGGAAGGCGCCAAAGTGGCTGCCACCGTAATCGCTCACCTCAAAGGTGACAAGGTGATCGTTTTTAAGAAAAAACGTCGCAAAGGTTACCAGAAATGGAACAACCACCGTCAAAGCTACACACAGATCCTTATTCAGGGTGTGTTGGGTAAAGGTGATAAACTCCAGGAAGAGTTAACCGCTGAAAGAAAAGTACGTGTTCAGGGTATGCGTAAACCTGCTGTTGAAGCGGCTCCGGTTGCTGAAGTTGCAGCACCAGCGAAAAAAGCGCCTGCGAAAAAAGCAGCAGCTCCTAAAAAAGCGGCGGCTAAAAAAGCAACAAAGAAAAAAGAAGATTAATAACCGGGTAACAAGGGTTCAAAAGACCTGAAGTATTCTAAAATTAAATAAAAATGGCACATAAGAAAGGCGCGGGTTCATCGGATAACGGTCGCGATTCGCATAGTAAACGTTTAGGCGTTAAAATTTTCGGCGGACAAACCTGCATCGCAGGTAACATCATCGTTCGTCAGCGTGGAACCAAACATAACCCGGGTGAAAACGTAGGTATTGGCAAAGACCATACCCTTTACGCTCTGGTTGATGGTAAAGTTGTATTTAAAAAGAAAAGGAACGATCGTTCGTATGTATCGGTTGTTACTACTGAAGCTTAATTAATTTGCGTTTTAATAGTGGAGCCCCCCGTTAACCGCGGAGGGCTTTGCTGTTTTAGGCCGGCAATAAATAGATTACAAATCTTAAATTTACCATCAGGAATATTCCTCCTTAATAAAACCATTTATGTTACAGATCAATTATATCCGCGATAACAAAGAAGACGTGATCCGCCGCCTTGGCAAAAAACATTTTAAAGATGCCGGGCAGGTTGTAAACGCCGTAATAGAATTGGATAACAGCCGCAAGGCGGCGCAGAAGCAGGCCGATGACATTAAAGCGGAAGCTAATGGCCTTGCTAAACAGATAGGTGAACTCATGCGCGCCGGCAATAAGGAAGAAGCTGAGAAACTCAAAGCAAGAACCGGTGAGTTAAAAGCCACTGAAAAGGAACTGGACGATAAACAAAAAAGCATAGAGGTGGAAG
>CAZFCR010000452.1:0-3126 GCA_964517305.1 uncultured Akkermansia sp. | reverse complement strand
AGTTTACACAGTTTTATGCAAACCCTCTTTATTTGAATCCTGCATTCGCAGGTACGGCTCGTTGCCCGAGGATTTCTATGAATTACAGGAATCAGTGGCCTAACTTGTCGGGTAACTATGTTACCTATTCGTTTTCAGGCGACATGCACGTTGATGCGCTCGCAGGAGGCATCGGAATTTTAGTAACAACCGACGACCAGGCGAGAGGAACTCTTAAAACCACCAATGCCAGTTTTCTTTATTCGTACCAGGCTGTTATCAACCGCGAATTTTCTTTAAAGTTTGGCTTACAGGCTACTTATATGCAAAAATCTCTGGATGTCGGCAGTCTTTATTTCGGCGACATGATCGATTCACGCAGGGGGTTTGTGTGGAACACCAACGAGGCAATACCTACCCCACGCAAAAGCAATGCCGATTTCTCAGCAGGTCTCCTGGGTTTCAGCAAAAGTTATTTTTTCGGATTTGCGGCTCATCACATCAATCAGCCAGACGAAGGTTTATTGGGAGCCTCCAAACTGCCAGCCAAGTTCACCGCGCACGGCGGGGCCATCATCACTCTTGAAAAAGGCAACGAAAGTTATTTGTCACCAAACATTCTCTTCCAGGCCCAGCAAAAATTTACACAGTTAAATCTCGGACTTTATTATGTTAAAGGTCCTTTTGTGGCTGGATTGTGGTACCGAAATGCGGATGCCGTAATCGCCCTTGTAGGTCTGCAAAACGACAATTTTAAATTCGGTTACAGCTATGACGTAACGGTATCAAAACTGGCTGGTAACACGGCGGGTGCTCACGAAATTTCGTTGCAGCTCCAGTTCGAGTGTAAGGCCAAAAGAAAAAAATACAGGACAATCAGTTGTCCATCTTTTTAACTAATTTTGTAACCTTTTAGTAAATACAGCGTTATAGCGTTAATATTGTGTCAACTATGAATATGAATCTGATAAAAAGCCGTAAATCGCTTGCCTTCATTATGGCGGCTGTTTTGGTTTCCTGTTCGCAGGAGCGTTCAGCCGTTACAGGATGGGCGTACAATGATCCTGCCAATGGCGGTTTTGAAAAACCTCCTTATGAAGAACAGGAAACAGGTCCGGGCCTGGTGCTGATCGAAGGTGGTACTTTTACAATGGGTCGCACCGAGCACGATGTTACTTATGAGTGGAACAACGTTCCGCGCAGGGTAACCATTTCGTCTTTTTATATGGACGAAACAGAGGTGAGCAATTTCTCTTATGTGGAATACCTTTACTGGACTGGTCGTGTATTTGGACCAACCTTCCCTGATATTTATTACAAAGCTTTGCCGGATACACTGGTTTGGCGTGAAAAACTCGCTTATAACGAGCCTTACGTTGAATATTATCTCCGTCACCCTGCTTACCGTGATTACCCGGTGGTAGGTGTAAACTGGTTACAGGCCAATGATTTTTGTGCATGGCGTACCGACCGCGTTAACGAGTTTATTCTTGTTCGCGAAGGTTTGCTGGATCACACACAGTCTCCTTCAGATCAGGATTATTTCAGCACCGAAGCTTACCTTTCAGGTAAATGGCAGGGCCAGTTAAAAACCAAATTACCTTCTTACGATGGTCAGAATCCTGAACGTGAAGTAAGAATGGAAGATGGTATCTTTTTACCGAAATACCGCCTCCCAACAGAAGCTGAATGGGAATATGCCGCTTACGGTCTGATTGGAAACACCATCGGCGAGCGTATCACCGACCGTCGTATTTATCCATGGAATGGTCACGGTGTGCGTAATGCCACAGATAAATACCTGGGTCAGATCAATGCTAATTTTGTGCGTGGCGCGGGTGACTACATGGGAACTGCCGGTTTTCTTAATGATAATGCCGATGTGACTGCTCCTGTTTACAGCTACTGGCCAAATGATTACGGTCTTTACAACATGTCAGGTAACGTTTGCGAATGGGTAATGGATGTCTACCGTCCTAACACTTTGCAGGATGCCGACGAGTTCAGACCTTTCCGCGGAAACGTATTTACTACCCAGGTACGCGACAGCACCACGCTGATCGGTGGTCTTGGCGGTGAAATCGTTACTAACGTTGACGGGCCTATTTACCAGAAATTCAAACACAGGGTAAACGTTCCTACACAACATGGTGTGAGTTCTGAGCCGGTTGAAGTGGAAGACAGTGTGTTGACCATTATGACCAAAGATCCTCAGGGAAATAACAATGCAACGCCTGAAGGTAAATCTGATATCCCTGGTCGTGTTCAATGGAGAGAAGTATCAAGCGCGGTTTCTACTGATAATCTCGACGAGCGCAGAAATTATAAAATGGCAGATTACATCAATTATCTGGATGGCGATGTAAACTCTAGTATTTATTTTAATGAAGGAGAAGACGCTTATTCCGACAAGTCAGGCAAACTGATGTATGAATACGCTAAAACTTCCCTCATCAACGATAAGTCACGCGTGTTTAAAGGCGGAAGCTGGAGAGATCGTGCTTATTACCTGAATCCTGGTGTAAGACGTTACCTCGATCAGCGCCAGTCTAACGCATGGCTCGGATTCCGTTGCGCCATGACCCGCGTGGGTAGCCCTGTTGGCCTCGGCGGTAAACGCTGATGATGTTGATAAAAACTCTAAAACCCTTGGGCTTCCTGCCTGAGGGTTTTTTTATTTTGCGCCATGTTTAAGCACACCAGCATCGAAGATCTTTACGCACTTTTTTTAGAGGCCGGACAAAAAATCTGCACCGATACACGCAAAATAACCGAAGGCGCCATTTTTTTTGCGCTCAAAGGACCTAATTTTAACGCGAATCAGCTCGCTGCCCAGGCGCTCGCTGCGGGATGCAGTTATGCGGTGATCGATGAAGAAGCGTTTGTATCAAACCACAAAACCATTCTCGTGGCTGATGTGCTCACTGCACTTCAGCAGCTGGCCGCGTTTCACCGCCAACAGTTTAAGTTTCCCGTGCTGGCCATTACCGGTAGCAATGCCAAAACCACACACAAGGAATTGATCAACGCCGTGTTGTCAAAAAAGTACGCTGTGCTATTTACAAGGGGCAATCTGAACAACCACATTGGTGTACCGCTCACACTGCTTTCAATTACAAAACAACATAATTTTGCCATCATCGAAAT
>CAZFCR010000451.1:0-3149 GCA_964517305.1 uncultured Akkermansia sp. | reverse complement strand
CGAACGATACCCGGGCCATGGACACGTTCAAATCCTGGGCAAATCCGCGGAAAGAAATGCAGATCAAAAAAAACAGGATGATAAAAAAGCGGTTTAAAAACATGGCTGCCTGGCTTTAAAAATAACCAAAAAGCCCGGTTCTTTATTTTTTTTCGCGTTTGATCTCGGAGATCTCCACTTTCAGACTTCTCAGCATGTTCATGATGCTGTCGAGGTTCAGTTCGTCCTCCTTGTATTGTGTCATGTTAATGCTGCAGGTGTATTCCCATATTTCGAGAATGTCTTCGGCCTTCACTTTAAAGGGCTGATAGAGTTTGTTATCAGAATGCAGCTCGTAGGCGTTTTCTTTTTTATGAAAGGCCATGATGCGTTTGTAGGTGAGACCATCATCTTTGGTTACCACCACATAAGTGTTTCCGAATTTTACTTCATCAAAACGCTCGAGGTATTTGCCAATTACAAACGAACCTTCGCGAATAGGCGGCATGCTGTCTCCTTTGATAGGAAAAGCGCGGTGTTTGCCCGTAGGCAAAAAAGGAAGCCGCATCTTGGGCAGTTTTTCAATGTATTCAGGATCGGCATAACCACGGGTATAACCGGCAGAGGCTTTTAAAGGAATGAGCTCCACCATGTCGTTGCCTTCGTTATCCAGTAAAATTGGAAACAGGATGCGGTTTTTGCCCACTTTCATCAAACCATCGAGATTGGTTTTTTTCAGATCGCCCCTCACGAGGGCATCAATAGCAATGTGAAAATATTCTGAAAGCCTTATCAGCAGATCGATGGGCGGCTCGTTGCGGGCTTCTTCATAACCGCCAATGCGTGAACGCGTCACATTCAGTTCATCTGCCAGTTGCTCCTGTGACAAACCTTTGAGCTGGCGTAAAAAACGGATATTGGATGAAATTTTGCTCATTGCTATATTTTATAGTTTAAAATTACTACTAAATATAGTTATCTGCAATAGCTTTTTAAAAATTTGTGTTAAGCCCTTCGGACTCAGGATACAACCGCGTTTACCGGCGTGAACAGCCAGCTGAGGGCTTCTTTCTCACAATTAAAGATGCGGCAAGGTTTTACCGGCTCATTCATCAGAAGGTAAAAATTGGCAGTGATGCGCTGGGCCACCGACCGCAGCACCATCGCAGCCCCGGTGGCGTAACAGAGTCCCTGTTCATTGAGCGCATATTCCAAAGCTGTTTTTTTGAAACGGCTGAGTTCGCCGGCTACAATCACCACCAGGCTCTGCCGCCTGTTGGTTAGGATGCCAATAGCGCGATTGAGTTCCAGCGCTTCGGCCTGTCCTATAAAAGCGTCACTTAAAATCTCTATCCTGATGAGGCCCGGTTCGTACCGCTGCACCCTCGCATAACTGAAAACAATTTCTTCCAATAACTTCATTGCCCGGCAAAATTATGGAACCGTCGCTGAGCAACACTTGTTAAAGTTCACAAAACCAGCATTTAAGGTCTAAAAATGACCTAAATCGATTTAAAAAAGGACCTTTGTAATTATCCAAAAAAAACTGTCTCAGAATAAAAATGCCCTTTATTTAATTCGCCATTTCTTTGTAGTTGGAATTAAATTCCTCGATGGCTTTCACCACCTCGTTCTGGTTAAAAGTAAATTTATCAAGGTCTTCCCAGATGATGGGTTGTTCTTCTTTCATAAAAGGTTTCAGCGATTTTTTATAAAATTTCTGACTGATCATCACCGGCTCTTTGATCTTTACATTGGCATCGGCCCAGGTGTCTCTTACAAAAAACGAAGATTCAACAGCGGGCTCACCATCCACTTTGCCGTGGTAGCGGTATTCGTAAAATGCGAGGCGGCCTGAAGCAAGGCGTTCAACAAACAACCTCTCGCCTTTGTGCATCACCATTACAAAGTTGCGGTCTTCAAAACCATAAGCACGCACCAGATTGGTCTTCATCACCTTGTGGCGTGTACTTTTTCCTTTTAAAAAATAAAACTCGCGGTAAAAACTGGTATGATCATCGGGATTGGTTTGAATTTTTCCGCGGAGGGTATCGCCTCTCAGATTTACATAATAACCTTTTGCGTACTCAGGGGCCATTTTAGCCGGACCACGCTGGGCAAAGGCGGTGAATGAAAATGCAATGCAAAGGCAGGAAATAAAGTTCTTCATGGTTCTCAGGGTTTTGTGCTGCCAGAAAAATTTCAGATAAAAGAAACAGGCAGCTGGTTAATAAAACGATTGAACAAAATTGAAGTTACGAAACTGAACGCCCTGAACCAAACTGAAAATGTTAAGGAATGTTTATGTGATTAAACCAGATTTTGTATTTTGCCCTGAAAAGATGGATCAACAAAGGGCTGATGCGCCTTTTTCAGAATCTCATAACAAGATAAAAAATGAAGGCAAATAAATCTTTCTTCACCCAACGATCCGCGTTTAAAATAATCTGTAGTTTATTTGTTTGTGTTATCATCACAAACTGTTCTGTCAAATCTCTGGTTCCCGGTCATTACGTCGCAAGCAAACCCAATTATTTTGAATCGTATTTAATCAGAAAAAACGGTGTTGAAGCTTACGGGGAAATAACTAAGCTCCATTTACAATACGATTCAACGTATACGGCCGTATATGGATGTGCCAAGCAGAAACACTTCGGAAAATGGTATGTTAAACAAGATTCTCTGATATTGTTGAACGAAGGTGCTCGTGACTCGAATGGTACAATATTAAACGATAAAATATACAGGCAGGCGTGTGAAATCGTTAATAAAAAAAAGTTTAGAGCCTACTATAATATCCCAAGCACTGATAATAAATCAAATTCATTGTTTGTTGATATTTTTGAATTAGATCAGGTCAATCCAATAAAAATTGAACAGTAGAACGAGGAAGAAATCGTCTCTCAATCAACGGTTATGCTACCATCGCAACGGCCAGATTAGTTCGCCTGAATCAATAAATTCTTCTAATCACTATGTAAATTTCAACCCGCGAAAGCGAGCTGATCTAAAGGGGAGATGTACGAGCAGCAGAAGCCTGCGCTTTGCTCGCAAAGCGCAGTGGCTTTTTTGTTTTTCCGTCAGGGTGGCCAGATTAGCTCGCCTGAATCTATAAATTCTTCTCATCACTCAATTTTTTCCATTCATCCGGATCCACTTCATATTCACTT
>CAZFCR010000450.1:0-3150 GCA_964517305.1 uncultured Akkermansia sp. | reverse complement strand
CGCCAGGAAAAAATAAATTTCAGAACCGACTATGCCTCACTGCCTGATAAAAGTTACTGGCTCATCCGCGACTGCCTGATCCTGTCTTTTCCAAAAAAATATGCAGCCATCGAGGCCGGCAAATACGAGTACAGTCCCTTTGAAGGTTTGATCATACAGCAAATCAACTCTGTATTGCAGGTTGATTTAGGGGCCGATCTGAAAACGTTTCAGAAGGTGCTCATCATTCTGCTTTACCTTTTTCTGTTGTCGGCACCCATTGTGATGATAGCGGTGTTTAACAAATAAAAAATATCGGTAAACATTTTTCTTCTTTTACCCGAAATTTGTGCTTATCTTGGTAACACACACACCAATTTTTCAAGATGACCAAAATTAACAATGTTGTTTATCCCCGCTTTGTTCCAGGGGAAAAGAGTTCTTTTTTTCCAACCGTTCAAAAACGGGTGAATGATTATTTTAAAGAAAATAACAGAAGCCGGCATGCCAATGCTGAGATGGTAATTAAAACCATCATTCTTCTTTCTTCATTTGTGATCCCAGTATTGATCGTTAACCTGATGGTTCTTCCGGGCTGGATGGTAATGTTGCTTTATGTGATCATGGGATTTGCGCTGGCAGGCATAGGCATGTCGGTGATGCACGACGCCAATCACGGTGCCTATTCAAAAAATGTAACTGTAAACCGCTGGCTGGGTTATAGCCTTAACCTGCTCGGTGGCATGGTGTTTAACTGGAAACTTCAGCACAATGTACTGCATCACACTTATACCAATATTCACGGCATGGATGATGACATAGCAGACAAACTGGTGCTGCGTTTTTCGCCGCACAGCGAACCTCGCAAGGTGCACCGTTTCCAGTACATTTACGTGTTTTTCTTTTATTCCATTCTTACGCTTTATTGGGCGGTGGCTAAAGATTTTGTGCAGTATTACCAGTATAAAAAACGTGGCGTGAACCGTTTCACTGAAAAACAGAATTCTAAATATTTTATCAGCATGGTGTTACTCAAACTCATGTTCATGGCCTACATGGTTGTGTTGCCGATTGTTGTTCAGGGTTATTCAGCCGGACTCATCATTGGTGCTTTCCTGATCATGAATGCCATCAGCGGACTGGTATTGGGTCTAGTGTTTCAGCTGGCGCATTGTGTGGAGGAGGCCGATTATCCGCTGCCAAACGAAAACAATGTGATTACGAACGACTGGGCCACGCACCAGATGAATACCACCATGAATTTTGCGCGCAATAATAAATTATTGAGCTGGTACGTGGGTGGATTGAATTTCCAGGTGGAACACCATTTATTTCCAAACATTTGTCACGTGCATTATCCTGAAGTTTCTAAAATACTGGAGGAGACCGCGCGCGAATACAATGTGCCTTATCTCTGCAGTCCTACACTATCAGGCGCCGTGCGCTCGCATCTTCAAATGCTGAAAAAATTCGGGTACCGGTTTGAACTGGATCTTGCCAGGATGTAATTCCGGCACCCGAATGCTTTTTTTATTTCATCTTCAGGCGCAAGCCTAAGTACAACATTCTTCCGTAAATGGGTCCCCATACCATACTGGCATCAAAATACCGGTTGTATGGGAGGCCAGCCGAAACAATGGGATCAGCCTGTTTGTAGTTCAGCAGATTTTCAACCCCGAGGTAAACGTTAAAGTCGGCCTTGCCAAGTTTGGTCAGGTAAGTGATCTGACCCAGCAGGTTATAAAAATAGGGCGACCTTGTATCACGCCTGTAAATTTTCGGACTATCGCCTGTATAAGGCAAACGTTTTGATCCGTTGAACTGTGTCGTAAAATCAAATTGCCAGTGGTCATCTTTTGTCTCATAGGCAAAATTCACAAATGCCCTGTGTCTTGATACCATAGGCTTTTCAAGTAAACGGTTATCGTAGTACATCCTGGTGTCAACAAACCTGTAGGCGGTTTTCATAAACAAACGTTTACGGGGCTCCATGTTAAACTCAAACTGCATGGTGTTTGAATACGATGGTCCTTTGAGATTATAAAAATGAACCTGGTTCACATTTTTATCCACATCCACTACCACCTGGTTGGTGAAGTCGGTTCTGTAAACATCCAGCGTCACGTAAGCATCCCGGTAGTTGATACTGAACCTTTGTGTGAAGTTCAGACCGTAATTCCAGCCTGTTTCCGGTTTAAGACCATAAGGCAGGTTACCGTCTTCTCCGCGGATCAGCCAGGTTCGTGACGAAGCCATGAGGTAAGAATTATCGGTAAAAATATTGGCCGTTCGCAGGGCTCTGCCGCCACTGAACCGCAGAATACTTTTTGGCGTAAACGCGTAACGGGCGTGCAAACGGGGCGTTACAAAAAATCCGTAATAATTATGCTGGTCGGCGCGAAGCCCCGTAACAAGATTAAACTTTTCTTTGTAATTGTACGCGTACTCTGTAAACACACCGGCTACCTGCTCGAGGCGCTGAAAGTTAAGTTTGTTATATCTTTCCTGAACATCATCGTTCATAAAACTCGCACCTGCTTTGTATGTATGATTGGTGCTGCCCAGAATACCCTGGTAAATCAGGTTGGCGTAAAACGTCCGCTGCAATCCCTGGTAGGTATGGAACCCGTAAAAGTTATTCTGATCGTGGTTCAGGTAAGAGAGCTGCAAACCCACGCTGGTGCCTGGTTTTTTGCGAAACACAAATCCTGTTTTACTGTACACCTCCCATTTTTCGTTGTCAATGCCAATCTGGTAGAGGGGAAGGGTGTCGCTGTGGTGACCCGGCATCATTTTTACCTGACCACCGTTGCGTTCATCTTTCAGATACGACCCGCCAAACTGCGCTTCAAATCCTTTTTTAGGATTTTCATAACTGTATTTGTTGGTGAAATTGTATTGGCGTCCTGCGGGAATATCGGCAAAACCATCGTGATTCATGTCCTGCAGCAGTGGATTAAAACTGACGTGGCTGAGTAAGCCAACCGCCCATTTCTGATTTAAGCGCCGCGCCAGATTCAGATTGTATTCGTTACGCGCGTTTTCATTCACATAAGCGTTAATATGCAGTTTATCGGATGCTGCAGGGTTCTGTAGCTCGCTGTTGATCTGTCCTGTAAAACTTTCGTAACAGTTGATCACCGATCCCGCGCCTTTACTCAGCTGTATGGA
>CAZFCR010000449.1:0-3155 GCA_964517305.1 uncultured Akkermansia sp. | reverse complement strand
TCGTCCTGCAGGATCACATGAAACCGTGTATAGTCTGCACTGGTGCGGTTCGGGAAATCATTTTTCCGGCCATAATAACCATCCATAAAACACCAGATCATCTGGGCAGCGAGATGGGCCGTTTTTCCACTTTGGTCAAACCGCGGGTTGATCTCATAAATACCAACGGAGGATAACTTATCATTCATCCCGGCATAACGCATCATCTGGCAGGCTTCTTCCGCGTAAAATCCGTTGGGTGAGGCATTGGGATTAGCAGGTGCATCGGCATGTTTAATGGCTGTAATGTCAAACGTCAGCATATCGGCCTGCCGGATCACAGGTTCAGACTCTTCTATTTTATCACGCACCTGGCCAAGCCTGTACACATCAAAATAAAGTTTGTTCATCATCTCCAGGCTGCTCTGGTCAACCAGGTAGGTCTGATATCCGATATTGCTGTAATTAAAAAGGTAATTGGGCTGATGAAGAATGATCTTGCCAAGATAGGAACCGTTGGTAATGGGCGCATCGGGATTACCAAGATCAAAAACACTGTCAATGGCCACCACATTAATGGTTTGTTCGAGGTCTTTGTAACCTAAGAACTGCGGAAAAGAAAGATCCTGTGAACCGCCGATGATCACGGGAATGATGTTCATGCGGATGAGACTGTCTACCGTGCTGCGCAGTGCAAAATAGGTATCCTCGGTGCTGTGTCCGGGTATAATGTTACCGAGATCGGCCACTTTCACACTGAAATTACCGCCGTATAAGCGGTACAGATAATTCCTCACGGCGTCGGCCGCTTCAGCACTGCCTTGGTTATTGTCCGCGTTCCTGTCTTCACAAACACCAACAATGGCAATGTGAATGTTTTCAAGTGATGGAAATTCACCGGCCTCAGCATGGATATTAAAAAGGTTGCCGAACTGAACTTCTTTTAAAGTATCGCCCGACAATATCTGTGAGGTGTTAACTGGACTGAAAAAATGCGAAATATCGCTCATGTGTGTGAAATTGTTTTTAAATGTAGAATTGATTTGTTTTGAAAGCGGTGAGTACTACATTTATATATTAACAGCCGTATTTTAAGAACATGAATTACCTGAGGAAAAGAAAAAACGCCTTTGTCTACGCATTTAACGGACTTTTTGCCGCGTTCAGGCGGGAGGCTCATTTTGCCATTCACCTGGCAGCTGCTGTGCTGGTGATTTTGAGCGCGGCCTGGGTCGGTGTTTCACTCAATGCATGGCTTGTTCTACTGGGATGCATTACGCTGGTTTTTGTGGCTGAATTGTTTAATACCGCGCTTGAAAAATTATGTGATCTTGTTGAGCCCCAAAAGAATGAGACGGTCCGCTACATTAAAGATATTTCTGCTGCAGCCGTATTGTTATGCTGCCTGTTTTCGGTGATCGCCGGCTTTATGATTCTGGGTCCTCCCCTTTACAGGCATTTTTTTTGAGGGTGATCTGTTTTATATAACAAGGCGCTTAGTATCTTTAAACGATCGAATCACTGCTCGTATATTCAGAAAAAAACAGCAACAGGCTGGTTTACATTTTAAGAACGCTCATTACGGATGGTCTTGGCATCAAGGTGAGCATTACCACCAATGTTATTGAATTCAGTGGCCACCAGGGTCCTAAGTTCAATTATTCGCTTCAGCGATTCGAAGATGTGCTGAGCATCAGTCCTTCCAACATCCTGTTTGATCACGGCATCAGGGATTACCATCTTCAGGTGAGCGATGACGCCTGTTATGGGAAAATATTTTTCAGGAATTCGGGTGGGGATGTGCCCTTCGATCTCCTGGGCGCGGCGTTCTGGCTCATTTCAAGGTACGAAGAATACCTGCCTTACAAGGCCGATACACAAAACAGGTTTCACTACCGCTCGAGCCTGGCCTACCAGTTTAATTTTCTTGACCGGCCTCTGGTGAATGTGTGGCTGGATGAACTGTCGGTGATCCTGAAATTGCGTTTCCCGGAACTTCAGATAAAAAAACGCAGCTATTCTTTTGTGGCGAGTGTTGACGTGGACAATGCCTACAAATATAAATTCAAAGGTTTTGTAAGAACCCTCGCGGGTGTGCTCTCAGATCACAACTTCCAGAAGTTTTTTGAGCGTTTCAGCATCATCCTTGGCCGCAAAAAAGATCCTTATGATTGTTATGATTTTCTTATTGAAACGCACAAACAATTCAACGTTCAGGCCATTTACTTTTTTCTCCTCGGTGATTACGGCCCCAACGACAAGAACCATTCCGCCGCGGATCTGCGTTTTCAGAAACTCATCAAACACCTGAGCGATTATTCGCCGGTGGGCGTTCATCCCTCTTATGGATCGAATGGCGACCTCCGTCAGCTGAAAAAAGAAGTGGGAAGATTAACCAACATTGTTCACCGGGTGATCACCAAAAGCAGGCAGCATTTTTCGATGCTCAGGTTCCCGAACAGTTATCAGGATCTTTTGCAGGCCGGACTCGAATCTGATTATTCGATGGGATACACCAACCACAACGGGTTTCGCGCGTCGTATTGTTATCCCTATCAATGGTACAGCCTGGATATTGAAGCCGTGAGTACCTTAACCATTCACCCGTTCTGCATCACCGATAACGCGTTGCTGGTGCAGTCAGAGAGGAAACATGCTGAAATTACCGCGATGAGTAAACCCATCATTGACACTGTAAAAAAACACGGTGGCGAACTGGTTTCAATCTTTCACAACGATAATTTTGATGAAGAGATGAAAGCCGTTTATCCTCTTTTTCTGAAAGAAGCCCTCGGCTGAATCAGGGCAGTTCGATAAAGATGTTTTTCACCACGGTTGATACGCTGGAGATGATCATCTGAACCCCGATACCGATGACAATGAATCCCATCACCTTTGAAAGTGAAGTGAGTCCTGCCTGTCCGGTGCGCCTCATCATTTTTGGCGCGAACTTAAATATAAAATAAATGGAGAACGACACCACGATGATGGCCGAAATGGCCGCTACGTCTTGCCACAAAGCCTCATTGAGTTTATCATGCCTGTTGGAATACAGTGTAATTAAAAAAGACATGGCGCCGGGACCTGCCAGTAAAGGCATTGCCAGTGGTGAAAAAGAAATGTCTGTTTTTTCATCGCCTTCTTCCAGTTTGCCGCTCAGTTCTTTTTTGTGCTGA
>CAZFCR010000448.1:0-3159 GCA_964517305.1 uncultured Akkermansia sp. | reverse complement strand
GGAAAGGCCGGTACACTTCAATGTCGTTCACGTACACAAGATTTTCATCAAAATTTCCTCCCCGCACGCTGTAACCGCTGCTCAGCTCGTTGTTGCTGCTCACACCCATCTGGGTTTTGATAATGTCTTCGATATTGCCGGTTGGCGTTGGTAACTGGTTAAATACTTTTGGATCAAGTCTGATCGCCTCCTCAGCCCTCGTTTTAAAGTCTGTTACTTCAACGGTAATGAGTTCGTTCTTAAAAGTAAGTACCGGCGAATAGCTGATCTTTTCGCCTTCTCCGGCATAAAAAGTATGCGATTGCTGGTGATGACTGATCTCGTAGAATACGATCGTGAGCGTTTTTCCCGCTTCTACTTCCAGACTGTAAAATCCTCTTTCATCTGAATAAGTAGCTGCTTGTGGTAATTCTCTGATCCCGATGGCGACACCTTCAACAGCCCCGCCTGTCTTGTCTTTTACATAACCCGAGATAATTGCCGTTTGTGAATGCAGCACAGAAACAAAACAGATCAGAACGGAAAGAATATGTAAACGGATGGATTTCAGAAATTTTATAGGATAACGAATATACGCAGTTATTTATTATCCGGCTCACGATTTTCAAGCCGGCCCTCGTTGCGCAGCAGGGTCCGGTTGTACACCTGCAGAAACGCCTTGTGCCGGACGGTAACGATTGAATCCATTCCAGGGTTTTTGCCGAGAATATCAGATTGCAGCAAACTGTCCTGTTTGTAATGGTGCGCCCTTATGGCTTTTGCGCCATTAAAAAAATAGGTGAGCGAATCGGTATAAATAAAATGTGTGCCGTTCGCATAATAATAACAATGGTGGTCATGGTTCTCCGCCATGCTTTTTCCGAAAGCAAAAAACGCTTTGTTATACCCCAGTAATTCAAGCGTGGAAGGTAAAATATCACTCTGACTGAATACTTTGCCGAATCTGCCTTTCAACCCGCCATCCGGCTGATAAAAAAGAATCGGGATACTCAGATTGCCCACAGGATTGCTGTAGAACGGATCTCCGGAGATGCCTGTATGATCGGCAGTAAGTACAAAAAGTGTATTCTGGTACCAGGGCATCTTGCTTGCTGTTGCAAAAAACTGGCGCAGGGCAAAATCGGCGTAGCGGATGGATTGTTCATTTTCAAGCTCGCCTTTCGGAAATTTGTTTTTGTATTGTTTGGGCACAAAGTAGGGATGATGAGAGCTCAGCGTAAAAATGGCGGAATGAAAAGGTTCTTTGAACTCGTTCATTTTCTGAATGCTGTACTGCAGAAATGGTTCGTCCCAGATGCCCCAGTAACCGTCAAACTCATCGTCGTTCATGTATTCATTTCTTCCAAAATAACGCTGATAACCAGCCAGCGCAGCCCAATTGTCAAAGTTCATCGTACCGTTAATGCCCCCGTGAAAAAAAGCGGTCTGGTAACCTTCCCGGTTTAAAAGGCTGGCAAATGAAGTCTGGTAATTATTGGCGTACAGCGAGTTGACAAAGGGGTTTTCCATCAGTGAAGGCAAGGATGAAAGAATTGCAGGAATACCTTCTATTGATTTGGTGCCATTTGAATATGCATTATCACATAAAAGCGAATGTCGCATCAAACTATCAAGAAAAGGGGTGATGCCTTTGTTTCTGCCCAGACTTGTATATTCTTTTGAAAAACTTTCAAGGATCAGCACCACCACATTGCGTTTCTTAAACTCGGCATTTTTGTAATGGTGTTGTGTGGAGAAGAGCTTGTCGGCCTTGTCTTCTGTATAAAAATCATATTGCTCAAGTACCTGCTGGTTGTGTGATTTGATAAGCGTAAACGGTGTGTTCAGCACAATCGGAACTTCTTCTGGACTGGTCACAGAACCTGCATTCACGATGTCGATGGGTACTCGTTGTAATCCGCCGCGAACTGCCAGTACAGAGAAACCAACGCTTAGAATAAAAACAATCACAATAAGCACGGTTTTGCCGGCTGTTGTTTTTTCCGGCTCAGCCCTGTATTTAAAACGGACACGTTTGTAAAGGAAAGCCATCAGAGCAACCGTGCCAATGTATAGCAGCAGCAAAGGCCAGAAGTCGCTTAAGAACCGGGGAAGCAGTTTGCCAAGATCACTCTGACCGCCCAGCTGCGCAAATAGATCGGCGCTGGCTCTTTTGCGGGTGAAAGGAAAATAACCAATGTCGATAAAATTGGCAGCGGTAAAAACCGCGTTGCAGATCATAAAGATCCAGAAAAGTAAAGCCTGAAATCCTTTTTTCCAGAATTTGATGAATGGAATAATTGAAAGAAGGATAAACAAAGAATTGGAAACAACAATGGAAAACGCATCAAACCGGAGTCCGAAGAAAAAATCAGATAAAAAATCTCCCGCGCCTGCGGCCTGAAAAGAATTCCGGTTAAAGAGGATAAAAAGCAACCTGGCAATAAAATAAACGAGAAAACAGACAGAGATGCGTTTCAGCACCAATAGTACCTGTTGTATGTAATTGTATAGCACCGCGTTTTTTAAATTGTGCAACCAGCTTCGCCCCTGAGCATAAAAACTTAGTTTTCTGCCAAAAATTAGTGAAATTAGGGGCTTTTGATCCTGTTTTGACCGCAAATATAAAAGAAGATATTTATCACCTGTTAAAAAAGTATTGGTCGTATGATGCGTTCAGACCCATGCAGGAAGAAATTATTCTGAGTGCGGCGGGAGGCAACGATACTTTGGCCCTGCTTCCTACAGGCGGGGGAAAATCGATCTGCTTCCAGGTCGCCGGATTAGCACTCGGAGGTACCACGCTGGTCATTTCTCCATTGATCGCTTTAATGAACGACCAGGTTCAGAACCTTCGCAAACGGGGAATTTCCGCTGTTGCCATCAGCGCCGCCATGAATTTCAGGGAGATCGACATTGCCCTTAACAACGCTGCACTCGGGCACGTTCAGTTTCTGTATGTATCGCCCGAACGATTGCAAAATGAAGATTTCAGGCAAAAAATATCCTATCTGCCCATCACACTCATTGCGGTAGATGAGGCGCATTGTATTTCGCAGTGGGGTTACGATTTCAGACCGAGTTACCTCAGGATAGCCGAATTACGGGCCTATTTTAGTTCGGTTAAGATCATTGCACTGACCGCGAGTGCTACCGGAGCAGTGATTGTGGACATCATGA
>CAZFCR010000447.1:0-3169 GCA_964517305.1 uncultured Akkermansia sp. | reverse complement strand
TCGCCACCGATGGCCAATGAACCCCGGCAACTGAATCTCGGATCCCTGCGCAGCGCGATGTCGCTGACGCCGCACACGCACCACGCCTCGCGCATCTGGCACGGCCGTGCACCGACCGAGGGACGCCCCGGCATCATCGGGCTCAACGGCTTCATCAGTGCGATGAACAAGATGGAGCGCGGCGCCGATTCCGAAGGAGGGCCGTACAGTACGCAGTGATCGTATAAACGAAGTACGTACGGTACCGCGCGCACGGGGCCTTGCAGGACCTGCGGCTGCCCGAGGGTTTCCTGCGCCTGAAGGACGAGCAGCAGGCCGGCGCGCTGGTGGCGCTGCAGCAGGTAGACGAGGCCCAGCGGCAGGCCGTGCTCGACGAGTGGGCGGCGCGCTGCCGCAACAGCGCGGTACGCAACCCGGCCGGCTATCTGTTCGGCATCGTCCAGAAGGCGATTGGCGGGGAGTTCAAGGCCTGGGCCGGAGAAAGTGCATCGGCGCCGCCAGTGCCCCCGCCACCTGCGCCATCGTTTCCGCCGGAGTTAGGACCTGCCTCGCCATTGGCCCTGATGGACACCGCAGCACAGGCGCCGGAAACAACAATGGTGTCGCATTTGATCATCACAATGCCACCGCCTGCACCTCCTGCCGAGGCCAGGGAATTATTACCCTGTGACCCGCCGCCTCCACCGCCCATAAAAACCCGCATGCCGCTCGACGATACTGCAAGCCCGCCCTGTCCGCCGGCTGTAAGTGTTGCAGAACAGTATCCTGAAGCTGTGTAGCCGTAATATCCATCACCGCCGGCGGTGTAATTGCCACCGCCACCGCCACCGCCATTGTGCACAATGCCACCACCGCCACCATTCACAGCCTTGGCCCTGCCTGCTTTTTGACCGGCTGTTGTGATATAGATTCCTTCTCCTTTATCTGAATATTTGGCGTTGCCGCTCGTGGTGATATAAGTATTCATTTCACAGCTTCCACCATCGTTCTGAGCCGGGTTACCGGCGCGAAAACCGGCTGAATTGGCACTGATGGTATGAAACTGATTGAGGTTACCATTTACTTTAAAGGCGATGATGCCGCCAATGGTACCATTCCAGGCCGTGGCGTTGATGGCCGCTGTGGTGGTAAAAGCCGATGAACCCAATTGCGGAAAAGTTACCACCTGTATACTGCCGGCGGTGTTATAACTGTTGGTGAGCGCGGCACTCAGGGTCATTGACGTAACACCGCCATTAACCGCAGATACGGTGGCTATTTCGTACAGACCTGCGGAATTAAGTGAATTTAAAGTGCCGAAACCTGATACGTTGGCAGTCTGGCTGATGGATGCGCCCTGCATCTGGATAACGATCACCTGCTGACCTGCAGCAAAAGATCCAAAACTCTGATTGGCGTTGCTAAGGGTCAATACGTTTCCGGATATGGCGGTTACTTTCGCAAAGCCGTTGACCTGCGCGGTTGAAATAAAAGGCCATAAAAAGATAAACAGTAGAAACCGCAGCATAAACCCATTAAATTAGGTAAAGTAAAGATAAAATAAACCGTTGTATCCAACAACTGTTTGGTCGAAAAAATGGGTTGATTGGGCGTCTGGAGGTTTACCAGGGAAAAATATGGATGTAAATGATCCTCGACAGTTTGTAGTTTTTAAAAGAAAACAGCAGAATCACCAGCATGATCAGGATCGGGATCCAGATGGTGGCCATCTGAGGAAAGAAAAAATAACAGATCAGGAAAGTAATGAGTCCCTGCAGCACGGCCAGACCATAACTCAGGTACATGGCACCCAGAAAATAACCGGGTTCGCGGTCAAATTTGTAGTGACAGACCTCACAGGCGGTTTTCATCACCGGCATCGCAAACAATTTTGTGTTTTTTTCAAATACAGTGCCATTCCCACAATTCGGACATTTTTCATTCAGAATGTTCAGAATCAGCTGACCCTTGTAAGGGTGTTTTTCATTGCTTTGCATAGTACAAAGATACGATTTGGCGCGTTTTCATCGTCGCACACCAGGTACCTGAAATAGGACAAAAGGGACATTTTGTTTATTTTAGCACATGGCAAAACAACCCGTTTATCAACTCGCGCGTTTCCAGGAGAACACTCAGCACGAAAATGTTTACGTGAACCGTTTGCCCGCGCATCTAAAGTCGCACGAGTTTATTAAACAGGCTCACAAACACGATTTTTTTCTGGTTGTGCTCATCACCCGGGGAAGCGGTACTCACGAGATTGATTTTAAAAAATATAAGGTGGCGCCCTCTACTTTGTTTTTAATGCAGCCCGGTCAAATGCACTACTGGCAACTTTCAGCGGATATTGATGGATATGTTTTTTTTCATGACCGTTTATTTTATGAGGAATTATCAGACAGTTTTAAGTTAAGTGAATTCACTTTTTTCCGTTCGGCACAGAGCGAACCGTATTTAAAGCTGAGCCAGCCGGTTCAAAAAAAACTGGCCGGCTGGATGCAGGAGATGTATGGAGAATATAAGGGAGAGAGGCCTTACCGCCTGCAAAAGATCCGCGCCTTTCTGCAATTGTTTTATCTCGAAGTGGCCGCGGCTTACAAAAGTGGAACCCGGCCCGGTAAATCAAGATACCTCTCCGCATTACAGGAATTTGAAAAAGCTGTGGAGCAACATTTCAGGGAAACACGCTCACCGGCTTATTATGCTGGGTTGTTGAAGATCTCCGAAAAACACCTGAACCGGGTGTGCAGGGAAAGCGTGAATAAAACCAGTACAGAGGTGATCAGCGAGCGGGTAATGCTGGAGGCCAGGCGTTTGTTGCAGGCCGACTCAGCCTCCATCAGCGACGTAGCTTTTCTTTTAGGGTTTGAAGATCCATCGTATTTCTCTCGATTTTTCAGAAAACATGCCGGCATCACGCCATTGGCCTTTGTAAAGAAGGTGAGGATCTGAACATTTAACCCGACACCTTTAGATCTTTACAACTTTTTTCTGAAATACTTTGGTTTGTCCCTGTCGCAGAGAGACTATGTAAATACCTCCCGGAAGATCGGCCATATTGATCTGATAATCTATCTCACCACAAATGCTTTCAGTTTTCACTTCCTGCCCTATTAAATTTGTAATAATCACATCCACGTTAGAAACTATAGGAAGTTCAATATTCAGAACGTCGTTTACAGGGGAAGGG
>CAZFCR010000446.1:0-3172 GCA_964517305.1 uncultured Akkermansia sp. | reverse complement strand
ATCTCAAGATCTAAGTTCACACGTTCTTCAATGCGTTTCGCTTCCAGTGTTTTATCCTGTGAAAGAAAAAATTCCACCTGCTTTTTTTTATCGGCCTCAATCTGAACCATCGCTTTTTGCAGGGTGTCAGGAGCGGTCACGAAGATGTTCGCGGGATAAATGGTGAAAGCATCAAATTTTTTGATCACGTGGTTATTGATGTTGTCGAAGGTTTCTATCGATTCGATCTCGTCGCCAAAAAAAAGAATCCTCACACAGTAATCAGCGTATGGCAGATTGATGTCAAGCGTATCTCCTTTCACACGGAAAGTACCCCGGTTAAAATCGCCGGTAGTTCTGGAGTACAGAGATCCCACCAGTTTGTGCAATAACCTGTTCCTCGCAATCTGTTGTCCCTTCTCTATTGAAATAATGTTCTGTTTAAAATCAGTCGGATTTCCGATACCATAAATGCAGCTAACGGAACTGATCACGATCACGTCTCTGCGGCCGGATAAAAGAGATGAGGTGGCGCTCAGCCTGCATTTTTCAATTTCTTCGTTGATGGCCAGATCTTTTTCTATATAGGTGCCGGTTGTCGGCAGATAAGCTTCCGGCTGGTAATAATCGTAATAACTCACAAAATATTCCACCGCGTTCTCCGGAAAAAACTGTTTGAACTCGCTGTATAACTGAGCGGCAAGGGTTTTGTTGTGACAGAGGATCAGTGTGGGTTTTTCCACCCTTGCAATTACATTGGCCGCGGTGAATGTTTTACCCGAGCCGGTTACACCAAGGAGCACCTGGTGTTTTGTATTTGCGTTGATGCCTTCTACGAGTTGTTGTATTGCCTGAGGCTGATCGCCTGTGGGTTGAAATTCTGAAGTAAGTTGAAAAGCCATGGGGAGTATAAAGTTAACAGAAGCCTGTGATTCCGGCAAATCCCGGGCGGGTTTTAGATTTTTTTAGCGGATGAGCGCGAAGCGGGCTGCTGCTTCTTCCTGCCTGCATAAACTGAAGTGCCACCACTCCGTGCTGATACCGTGTAATCCGGCGCGCGACATCACTTCCCTGAGCAAACGCCGGTTAAAAAGCACCTGCTCCGTCAGTTCACCTTTTTTCAGCAAACGTTCTTCCTGCGAGGGTTGAGAAAGTAGAGAGAAGCTGTCGAACCCTGTTCCCATATCGAGCAGTTTTTTAGAAGAACGGTCGCAGACCGATACATCCACGGCGCAGCCGTAATTGTGAAGAGATTTAGAACCTGGTGGCGCGAGGTACCTGGCTTTTTCTTTCGGCTCCATCTTTAAGCTGTCCCACATCATTTGCTGGATGTGCAGCGGACGCGCAGCATCAAAAATAATGAGCGAAAGCGTGCTGTCAGCCTCGCGCAGAAAAGTCTGTGCGTTACAGAGCTTCAGAGCCATCTCGCAGGTGAAATAAGCTTTTTTTAAACCATCGTAAAATCCGCGGTGCATAAAATTATTAGTATCCGAATACCTCAGGTCTACCAGAATGCTGGAATCAAGAGTGTTTACATCCACCAGATCGCCCGTTTTGAAGATCAGTTCAAGATAAGAGGTATCGGCCGGTAAGGATTTAACGACAGGTTTTTCTTCGCTGAGCGCAAACACATATTTTTTTTCCAGCACATGAACCTCAGGAACCGGACTCCTCCCGCACGATGCGGGAAACAAACCGCTGAGGCACCAGAAAAGAACATGAAGGTGCAATTTTAAAGGTCGCAGCTTTACCGTCAAAATAATTAATTTTACGATCAAATATAAGTTATTATGCCTTCATTCGACATAGCCAGCAAACTCGACGCACAACTGCTCGACAACGCCATTAACGTTGCTAAAAAAGAGATCCTAAACCGCTGGGATTTCAGGGACAGCAAAAGCAGCATAGAACTCAACAAAAAAGACCTGATCGTGAACATCAGCACCGAAAACGACATGCGCCTCGAAGCCATTCTTGATGCCATTCACTCGCGCATGATCCGGCAGGGCCTTGATCCCCGTGGACTCGATGAAAGCAAAGAACACTACCCGAGCGGGCCGCTCATTAAAAAAGACATCAAAGTGCGGCAGGGACTCGAAAAAGAAGCCACAAAAAAAATCATGAAAGACATCAAGGACAGTAAACTGAAGGTGACTGCGCAGATCATGGACGACATCATCCGCGTATCCGCTAAAAAAATTGATGACCTTCAGGAGGTGATCGCCCTTTGCCGCCGTGGTGATTACGAAGTACCGCTCCAGTTCATCAATATGAAATAACACCTTAAACTGCGCCATTCCCCGATTACCGGAACTGTCAAACCCGGCTTTTTTATTAATTTCGCGCCATGATCATCAGGAGCAAAGCACCCTTAAGGATCGGTCTTGCCGGAGGCGGCACCGATGTAAGTCCTTATTCAGACATATACGGCGGCGCCATTCTGAACGCCACCATTGATCTTTATGCCTACGCTTCGCTTGAACCGCTTAACAACGGCAAAATTGAATTTGTGATCGATGGCCAGAATAAATCTCTTGTGTTCGATTCAGCCGCCGAATTAAAAGCAACTGAGGGATTCGAACTTTTTACAGGCGTTTACAACCGCATTGTTAAACAATTTAATACCGGTCCGCTTTCTTTCCGTCTTACCTCATACATCGAAGCGCCGCAGGGATCGGGTCTCGGCACATCTTCCACCATTGTGGTTTCGTTGCTGGGCGCCTTTGCCGAGTGGCTGAGACTGCCTTTGGGCAAATACGATATCGCTCACCTGGCTTACGAAATAGAGCGGGTCGACCTGGCCATGTCGGGTGGAAAACAGGATCAGTACGCGGCCACCTTCGGCGGGATCAATTACATGGAATTTCTGAACAACGACAAGGTGATTGTAAATCCTTTGCAGCTGAAACCGGAAGTGATCAATGAACTTGAGTTTAACCTGCTGCTTTATTTTACAGATACGCAGAGGATGTCGGCCAACATCATCAAAGAGCAGGTAAAAAACGTCAACGAAAAAAACAGCAAAAGTGTGGAGGCCATGCACAATCTCAAAGAACAGGCGCACCAGATGAAAGAAAGTCTGCTGCGGGCCGAGCTGGATAAATTCGGCGAGATCCTGAATTTTGGATGGCATAATAAAAAGCAGATGGCGCAAAGCATTTCCAATGACCTGATTGATAAAGTTTATCAGAAG
>CAZFCR010000445.1:0-3174 GCA_964517305.1 uncultured Akkermansia sp. | reverse complement strand
CAACACCCCTCTCACCACGCTCAGTTTTTACAAATGCTTTCAGCTTGTGGAAGTTAATTTTAGTGCGATAGGCATTGAGCAGTATCTCGCAGGCGTCTTCATAATCAAAAGCGCCTTTAATAAGACTGAAATTATGAGTGCCGTCGCCTGAACCATCGAGGTTCAAAAACGCGTCGAGTCTTACAGGACCATCATTTGCGTTAATGGCTTGACTCAGGATCAAAAACTCATCCTGGAGTTCTTTTATTTTTTGTGTATTTTTTCTAAGTTCTTCCTCCTTAACAGACTCCCTGATCTGCGTTTCATAAAATCTTGTTTTTACTTCCAGAATCTTCTGCACGATCTCCGTCGCGTCTTCTTTTGAATATGTTCCTTTGATCAGCTGCATGTTGATTTTTTTAGGATGGATGTATTTTCAGAATTTTATTGTTGTTATCAACCGGTTGAACGCGTCCCAGTTTTAAATTTCTACCCTGTAGATCCGCTGCACAGGAATAGTAGCTCCACCTTTCAGTGAAACGTGCTCTTCATCAACATGCCAGATGGTACACAGTGTGTGTTTAGCTGATTCCCGGTCTTCGAAAAATAAAATCACTTTTTGTTTGTACAGATTGCCCAGCACCATCGCATTTTGTAAGGCCTCGCGCCTGTTCTCCCGCTCTTTCTCTGTGAACAGCAACTCTTCGGTACTAAAACTCAGCGCAGGAATTTTTTCTTTTCTCACGTAAGGCGTTTCCTGTATCTGGGCGGCAATAACAATACTTTTTTTAAGATCCGATATAATTGCGGCCCTTTGACCTGCTCCGCTGATGCGCGAGGCAGGTTTTGGTTGATGCCTGCCGTAAACATCCGCGTAATGCAGCTTCAGCAATGTGAGGCAGAGCACCAAAGAAATAAAGCCCGCGATGAGGTAATGGTGCGATGCAAAGCTGACCAGCTCTTCGAGCACACTCCAGGGCGAAATGTGAAGGGCTGCGCAGAGCAGACCAATACAGCCAAAGATCAGAGCCATAGCCGGAAGTGTGGCGTTCCGGAGCGTGTGTGTTTTATTGATTGCTGTTTCCATGATTGTGGTTTTTATCTCCTACAAAATTATATTGGGTCAATCATATATTTTTATTTATCTATTTTATGATGTCCATAAACAATTATTATGATAAACCTGTTATTTTTGAACCACATTCCATCACCATGAATTATACGCTACATCAGTTACAGGTGTTTGTAAAAGTGGTTCAGACAAAAAGCATTACCAGGGCTTCTGAAGAACTTTATATGACCCAGCCTGCAGTTTCAATCCAACTCAGGAATTTCCAGGATCAGTTTGACATTCCTTTAACCGAGGTCATCGGGAGGAAACTCCACATCACGGATTTCGGATCAGAGATCTATAAAATGGCTGAGAACATCATCGCCCAGATGCACGCCATTAATTTTAAAACGCAGTCGTACAAAGGTTTATTAACGGGAAGACTGTCATTCGCCATCGTCTCCACAGGCAAATACGTGATGCCGTTTTATCTTTCCGATTTTATTAAAGAACACCAGGGCGTTGAACTAATCATGGACGTGACCAATAAAAGCATGGTGGTTGACGCAGTACTGAAAAACAATGTGGATTTTGCCCTGGTATCCATTCTTCCGAAAGACATGAACGTCTACGAAGAAATATTGCTTGAAAACGAACTCTGCGTGGTATCCAACCGCGATCTTAAAACACCCAAAAAACCTTTAACCAAAGAGGATCTCAAAACGCTTCCGCTCATCTTCAGAGAAAGTGGCTCCGGTACACGGAGTGTGATGGAATCGTTTTTCAACAAACACAAGATCACGGTACTGAAAAAAATGGAACTGACTTCGAACGAAGCTGTAAAACAGGCTGTATTGGCCGGACTCGGTGCCTCTATCATGCCTTTGATCGGCATCAGGAATGAACTTAAGGATGGAAGTCTGAAGATCATTCCGGCTGCAGGTTTGCCCATCAAAACAAAATGGCGCCTGATCTGGCTGAAAGGCAAACACCTGAGTCCTGTTGCAGAAGCCTTTATTGCCTACGTGAGAGAGAACAAACACCTGATAGAAAAAAAACATTTCAGAAGTCTGAAACACTGACCACATAAAATTGCGGTCAGGAAAAATTACACCAGCAAACTCGGAATTTTTTCGGAATAAGAGGGATCATTTGATTTGTTCAGAGCGACAGTCTGATATAAAAAGATTTATACTTTCAGTGTTTAGCCCCCGTCATTCTTTTCACTTCTCCGTGTCCGTATTGTTTAACGTCTTTCACCACTGCATCGCCGGTGTAATGTATAAAACCATGACCGTAATGCGAAATCGAAATCAGACGGTCGGCGTGTAAATTTACATTGCCATGCGACATATTCTTAATCCCCAGTTCTCCGGCGATAAACCCTGAGGCATCAAAATCTCCATGACTCTGATTTTTGATTTCCAGCTTTTCGGCGCGTCCCCTTAACATGGTGTTGCCCTGCGACTGACAAAGCACTTTAACCAAAGGCGCGTTGATAAACAGTTCTGTTTGTCCTGTGCTCTGGATCTTTATGTCCAGGGGTTCACTCAGTGTAATTTCGGTGGGACAAATCAGATGGCCCTCTTCGTTGCGCACATAGAGTACATTCAATTGTCTCAGAAACACCTTCACTATACAGGAAGTAAATACCGGCCGCTTTAACTTGCCGTCGGTTGACACAAAAAGAGATCTTCCCGCGTTGGTGACAGAAAAAAAGTCGAGCAGATTTTCATCGGCCTCAATCACTACTTTTTCTTCATCGCTCTGGTGAAGTTCAACAATGCCTTTACAGGCCAGGTGCAGCCGCACAAAGGTACTCACGCTCAGTTCACGCGAAACCAGTTCGCCATTTCCTTTTATTTCCATCATTTGTCTTAATTTTTTAAAATTTACCATGTTGTATTTTTAATCCTGTAATACTTCACAAACAAAACCCTGTTCTTTGATCAGCGCAACGATGTCCTGCACCGGAACCGGGACCCAGGCACCCACCACGCGTAGAATTTTATCAATAACTTCCAGGTCAAGAGTGGCCACAACACCCGGCCATCGCTGAATGAATAGCCGATAACACTTCTTTTTTGGCGATCTTGTTTTTGATGTTGGTTTTAAATATCTCAATCATTTTTTTAATGTGTGTG
>CAZFCR010000444.1:0-3184 GCA_964517305.1 uncultured Akkermansia sp. | reverse complement strand
TTTACTGAGTAAAGAAAAATGAAATTTATTTTGTTTAGCACCCAACCTTTTTGTTAAACCAGGTTTCAAATCTGTTTAACGTCCCCTTTTCGCTAAACCGGCAGGGCATTTCCAATAGTAACCAATCATTTAAATGCCGGATGATCGGAATAATCCTTTAATAGCCGGGCTGGAACTCCTCCAAACAAACAGCGCGGGGGAACGTCCTTTGTTACAACCGATCCGGTGGCAATTACAGCTTCATCGCCGATTGTTACTCCGGGAGCAATTGTTACATTCGGCATAATCCAAACGCCCTTTCCTATAACTGTTTTAAAAATTTTGCGTGGATAAATCTGTTTTAAACGGGTGTTGGATGGAATGTTTGCATGAGCGGTTATTATCGTCCTGTCTCCAACGGACGTATCATCTCCGATGAAAATATGATCTGTAAAAACGCGATCGAACATCACCTCGTGACCAATGTAAACACCTTTGCCAATATTGACACCTCGCCAGCGATGGATGGTTGTTCGCCAACTTTTCACAAAGCAGAAAAAAGCCAGCTTATCTAAAAAGAAACGGGTAATAAATTTAAACGCATAGGCAATCTTCCCAGGAAAACCTTTGTATCCGTAATATTCTAAAACTTCGTTTGCTGGCATTATTTTTTGTTTTGATGGATTTTATAATATTCGGCACAAGTAATGAATTCATAACCCCGTTCATGAAAATACCGGATTTCTTTTTCGTAAAGATGTATTGCGCCTGAGCCAAGATTTTTCATTTTAAGTTTATGTCTTAACAGATCGCCGAACAAATAAGATAAAAATCCCCGTGACCTCCTTTTAACCTGCGTGCTTGTGCGTTCCTCATCGATAAACTCATTTGGATGGGTAAGAAACACTATAGGTTTTCCGTTTAGTTTGTTCTCAACATGAAGCATTCTTCTGGTAAATTTGGTAAGCAGGGGAAGTATTCTCAGGGTGGTGCCGATATAGGGCAGGATCAAAGCAGAAACAGGAATTTCATAGATAATCCCTTCTCCGCGCTTCCACAGTTTATCGGTATGCGAAAAGTAAGGTAACCGGGGCGCGAAAATCCACGACAATTTTTTCAATCCGCCAAATGACAAAAACATGTCCAGTCGCTGAGACGAAACTGAAGAGTCTACTTTGAAACCAGTCTTTTGTAGCGCAATCGACGTATCTCCATTAATTCGAAGCGCTGGTGCGCGAAAAGATATTACCTCAGAGCCCGACACGTCTTCCAGCAATTTTTTGGACTTTTTCAGATGTTCTGTCTGTTCTTCAAGAGAAAGCACATCAAACGCTTTATCTGAGTCGTGAACCCAACCATGAGATCCCACTTCATGTCCGTCTGCCAGTATCATCTTTACAATACGCGGTTCCTGCAAAACTATATCGGCAGTGAAAAAAAATGTCGACTTAACGTTATACTTCCGGTAAAGATCGAGTAACAGAGGCATGCCCTGTTCATACACTTTCGCGCCCGTTTTGGAACTCAGTTCGTGGTTAACAATTGATGTAAGTTCAACATCATTTGTAAGGATACAATACTTTCTTCTCATTTAATTTCTGTTAGCGAGGTGTTTCCATCAGCTGCGAGAAAACTTCGTCATAGCGGGCAGAAATAACCTCCCAATTATAATCCCTGCATACTTTGCGCTGTGCCGCCTCGGCCAAATCCTTTAGAATCTCTTTGTTGTTCTCGGTAAATGTCAATTTTTCCGAAAGTGATTTTGCGTCGTTAGATTTGAAAAACAATACCTCATTATCGGAAAAAACTGAAGTATTGGCGGGAATGTCGCTGGCCAAGATTGGCACATTGAGAGACGCGACCTCCAGCAGCATCATAGACATCGCTTCAGTAAGAGAGGGAAAAACAAACAATTCTGCGCCACTTAAAATATCGAATAACTTTTGTTTGTCTTTGATAAGGGGCCTAAATTCAATGTTTAAACCACGTGCCAGCATTTCAATATTTTCTCTGTATGCCGCCACATGGTCCATATCTCCGATGATCAGAAGTTTTTTGGTACTTTGATTTAAACGCATTGCCTCAAGTAGAATGTGCAAACCCTTTATATCGTAAATCCTTCCTGCTGCAAATGCCCAATATTTTTGGCCTAAACGGGTCGGGGGTGTGTTAATTACAGTTACACCGTTTGGGATAACTTCAATTTTAGTTTGGTTTCTTGCGTTCAGGTAATCAGCGTCAGGAGCCGAAACCGAAATGACCCGCGACGCGAACCTAAGATTCATCCATTGAGCCCCTTTTAACATAATATTTGTAAGCCGGTTAAACTTGGCGTCAAAATAATTCTCTCTGTGAATTCCATGAAAAGTTACGATCACCTTGTATCGTAAACGCAGTAATGGTGTCACAAAACCACTTGAACAATGATGAAGATGAATAAGGTCGTACTTTCTGAAAAACAGAACATGCAACAATGACTTTAGAAAGTAGATAAACGTATTTAATCCCTTCCTGTTGCAGCTTTTAAATACTATCTGTTCAAACCCATTCAGGTTCCCCGACTCTTCCGCTGTATGGCTCGAAACAGAATACACCGTAAACTCAAATTTATTGCTCAAACGTGTGATGATACTTTCGCCAACTGTAGCCGCGCCTCCGAATGCGGGAAGTCCTTTTAAACCAATAACAGCTATGCGCTTTTTTTTGTTATTCTTTGCATTCATAAAAATTCCGGATTCTCCTGGAAATACCATTCCAATCATAGGCGGCTATTGTAAAATCTCTTATGGTATTGTTAGTGCCGGTACCAGTGGGAGAATTACGAACGGCGCTCAGCATTGCACCGAATTCGTTTAAAAAATCTTCGGTTTTTACAATCCTGAGCAATCCTCCGTTTTTAAAATAGTCATAGGTTCCATCCGGTGTAGCCGCTAAAACCGGCTTATTCATTGCCATAGCCTCCAATATAGAATTATTGGCTGTCGCAAAGGTCATTGGTCTTATAAACAATCTGGCTCTGGAATAAACATCCTTTAAAACATCCTCGGTCAAACCTTTAAGTGATACAACGTTTTCTATTTCTGCAAAGCCTAGGTTCCGGATGCCTACAAGAACAAAAATAATGTCTTTATTATTTCGAACAACTTTTTCAAGACATTCCCGGTCTACCCCATTATTACCCACACATAAAACATATTCATTGGGC
>CAZFCR010000443.1:0-3186 GCA_964517305.1 uncultured Akkermansia sp. | reverse complement strand
AGTGTCCTTTATATTAATAAGGTCAACCGGCTTTTTGTGGATGGTTTTTAAACTGGCCTCAAGGTCATTTACAAAAATCTTAACCGAACCCTGGATCCGCTGTTCAGCAGCATTGAATTTGAGTTCTGTTACACTGAGATAAAACGGATGTTTAAAGCCCGAAAAAATTAAAATACACAGGCTGATTAAAAGAATGCTTTTTATTTTGAATATTTGCGCCCGCATTGAGCGAAGATATGAATGATTTTTCGATCTGGTTCCACACAGGATTCACCCACATCCTGGATTTTGCTGGTTACGACCATATTTTATTTGTAACCCTGCTCACGCTCGGCTTTCAGCTCAGCGAATGGAAAAAACTGCTGATCGTAATCACCGCCTTCACTGTTGGACACTCCATCAGCCTCGCGCTCAGTGTCATCGGGCAACTTCATCTTCCGCAGCCCATCATAGAATTTGCCATCGCCCTGAGTATTTTGTTTACGGCCATTCAGCAATTGCTGAACATCAAAAAAAATCAGACTTCTCCCCGGTTGATCTACACCATAACTGCTTTGTTTGGACTGATCCACGGTTTGGGATTTTCTTTTTTACTCCGCGAGATGCTCGGCGCAAGCCATAACTTATTTTTACCGCTCCTGTATTTTAACCTCGGATTGGAAGCCGGACAGCTGATTATTGTAAGTGTGGTTGTGGTTTTTTCGTTATTTTTAGCCGGGTTCGGCAAATGGACACTACAAATCTTCAAAATTATTTTAATATGCAGCATTGCTTTAATCGTGCTAAAAGTCAGCGTGGAGCGCTTTCTGGATTTATGGCAGCCTGCCTGATCGGCTTCCAGTTACAATCACAGAACATTCAGAACAATCCCAGTTCCAATCACGGCAACAAGTTCGAACAGCTGGGAGGAATTCTGCCCAGTCCCAACGAATATCGTACCGCTTCCGGCGCACCGGGATCTAAATACTGGCAACAACGCGCCGATTACGACATTGACGTAACGCTCGATGAAAAAAATCTGACGGTGATTGGTACAGAAACTGTGACTTATCACAATAATTCGCCCGATGTACTCACTTACCTGTGGCTGCAGCTGGACGAAAACCAACACGATCCGAATAACGAAGTCAATTATTTTGACGAGAACAAAATTAGCGGACCTCTCACCGAACAGAACCTGAAATCGCTGAAAACAAAAGAAAACCTGGCAGGACTGGGAGATAAAATTGACGCAGTGACCGATGAACTGGGCAAGGCCTTAAAATACACCATCAACGGATCAATGATGCGCATTGACCTGCCTAAACCACTCGCGTCAAAAGCAAAAGTGAAGTTTAAGATCAAATGGCATTACAAAATGATCAACCGCACTGAATTTGGCGGCCGCGGAGGTTATGAATATTTTCCTGAAGACGGTAATTACCTTTTTACACTAACGCAATGGTACCCACGCATGTGTGTTTACAGCGACTTTCAGGGCTGGCAGCACAAACAGTTTACCGGTCGCGGGGAGTTTGCTCTGGCTTTCGGCAATTATAAAGTAAAGATGACGGTGCCAGCCGATCACCTGGTGTGTTCAACCGGCGAATGCCAGAATTACCAGCAGGTGTTGAGTCCTGAGCGTTTCAAACGCTGGCAGTCGGCGCAGAACGCCACGGAGCCCGTTGAAATTGGTTTGTTAGAAGAAGCGAAAAACGCCGAGAAAAACAAGGCAACCGGAACCAAAACCTGGATCTTTAAGGCCGACAGTGTGCGTGATTTTGCCTGGGGCAGTTCACGCAAATACATCTGGGACGCCATGCCTGTGAAATGCGAAGGCAAACGCGTGATGTGTATGAGTTTTTATGGCAAAGAAGCTTATGGTCTTTACCGCAAATATTCTACCAAGGTGGTGGCGCATACCATTAAAACTTATTCAAAATACACCATTCCCTACCCTTACCCGGTTGCACAGAGCATTGAAGCCGCCAATGGCATGGAATACCCGATGATCTGTTTTAATTTCGGAAGAACCGAAAAAGACGGCACTTACCTCGAAGGCACCAAGAATGGCATGATCCTCGTGATCATCCATGAAGTGGGTCATAATTTTTTCCCGATGATCATCAATAGCGACGAACGTCAGTGGAGCTGGATGGATGAAGGTTTGAATACCTTTGTACAATTCCTTACCGAGCGTGAGTTCGACGCCAATTATCCTTCCCAGCGCGGACCGGCTTATAAGATGGTGGATTACATGCGGCTGCCTAAAAACCAGCTCGAACCCATTATGACCAACAGCGAGAACATCATCCATTTTGGTCCGAATGCCTACGGCAAACCAGCAACAGCATTGAATATCCTGAGAGAAACCGTAATGGGCCGCGAGTTGTTTGACTTTGCCTTTAAACAATATTGCACCCGCTGGGCGTTTAAACATCCTGAGCCGGCAGATTTTTTCAGAAGCATGGAAGACGCGAGTGCTGTGGATCTCGACTGGTTCTGGCGCGGCTGGTTCTACGACATCGAACCTGTTGACATTTCAATCGACACCGTTAAAGCTTATACCATCGAAAAAGGAAAACAGGTGCCGGTAAAAATGGACACCATGACCACATTGCCTAAGAAGAAAGAATTTGAGTTCATCACCACCATCCGTAACCGTGAAAGCGGCATTGTTCCCCTGGTTGACCGGGATACCACGCTCCGTGACTTTTATTATCATTACAAAGGCGTAAGTGAGCCGGTAAAAGAAGCCAAAAACCGTTACGATGGTCTGGAAGAAGCGCCTGATTCGCTTTCTGATAAATACAAAGGCAAATTCATTTATGAGATCAAGTTCAGCAACAAAGGCGGACTGGTGAGTCCGGTGATCATACAGTTTAACTACAGCGACGGCAGCAGTGAGATTGAGCGGATCGGCGCCTACATCTGGCGCAAGAACGAAAAAGAAGTCACAAAAACTTTCCTGAAAGATAAAAAGGTAGCTTCCATTCAGCTCGACCCTTACCGTGAAACAGCCGATATTGATGAAAAGAACAACCTCTGGAACATTAAAACCGAACCAGGAAAATTCGACTATTTTAAAGCCAAATCGGCTGCCGTTCGCGGACAGAGCAATGGTCAGAACCCGATGCAGAAAGCAAAGGCAAAATAGATCAGATCTAAATTAATTCAAAGATCGTCTTTACGGGCGGCCTTTGTTTG
>CAZFCR010000442.1:0-3188 GCA_964517305.1 uncultured Akkermansia sp. | reverse complement strand
ATCTTTTTGTGGCTAAGTATTTTAATACAGGGGTTTACGACACGGCGATGTTTGCGATTGAAGACACCACCTCTTTCTATTACCAGACATACCGGTCTGACGGTGTGGAGGTGGAAGTAGATAACAATGGGGACATACTGCTCATTGGAGGCGTTGACGGCAGCATGCGAATTGGATCGGATACTATTTCCTATTACATTAATTCGGATCTCGGTCAGTTCATCATGAAACTGGACCAGAACTTTAACCGATTATGGCTCAACATTATTACCCCTAATAAAGCATCGGAGCTAAGGATTAACTCTTTAAATGAAATTTTTTACGTATCCGCCAATTTTTCCTTGGGCGGCGGTAACAGCTCGGTTCGAAAACTCACTCCTCTGGGTCTTAATGCGGGTATTTACTGGTTACCTGTATTTGGCTGGGGTTCGGGTGCTTACTTCAATTCTCTTGATCTGGATTCCTGCAACAACGTGTATTTCGCTGGATGGCGCTACCGGAAATTTCCCGGCCAGCCCTACGTCAATTCCTGCCATGTCGGACAGCTTTCCTCTTTCATGACCTTAAACTGGCTAATACAAGATTCTGCTTACAGGAGTCGGGCAGTAACCTCTATTGTCGCACTTGCGCCGAACAACTGTTATGTAAGTGGCGGATTCAGGGATACACTTGTTCTGGCCGATACCTTGATTGGTAATGTCTCGTATTCAGGAGGAAACTGGGGATATTTTCATGCAAAAGTGCAGACGACGGTCGGTCCTCCCATCAATCAAACACCCTACAACAACCTGGTGTTGTGTGCCGGGGCAACCACCACACTGAATGCGAGTTCCACGGGTTTCATCAGCTGGTATCCTACACCTCAGTCGCAGTTGGCGGTTGGCAATGGAAGCTCGTTTATAACACCGGCTTTGTCAGCAGGCACTTACACCTGGTATGCCGGGGCGCGGAGTTGTACGTTTACAACATCCCGTTTGCCCGTTACGGTGACAGTAAATCCTTTGCCGCTTATTACCGTAAACAGCGGCACACTTTGTAACAACAGTATTTTTACTATTCAACCCCAGGGGGCACTCAGTTATTCGTTTTCGGGAATTACATCAACGGTTTCTCCGAATATCAGTTCTGCTTACACTGTTACGGGCACAGATGCGAACGGGTGTATCAATTCAGCCATCTGTCAGGTAAGCGTGTTGCCTTTACCGCAATTGCAGTTAAACTCCACTGTTAATTTTATGTGTGCCGGACAAACGGTGACACTGAACTGCAGCGGCGCGCAGAGTTATTCCTGGCATACCGGCGTGGTTTCAAACAGCATACAGGTGAGTCCTTTAGCCAATACAAATTATTCTGTTACAGCAACAGGCAGCAATGGATGCCTGAGTAGTGCCTACATCACACAGTTTGTATCAGAGTGCAGCAGCTTATCGGAAAGTTCAGCAATTGATCAGATAAAAGTATATCCTAATCCAGCCGACGACAAGATCATTTTTCCGCAAGGCGACTACAACAACGCGGTTATTTATGATGTTTCGGGGAAACAGGTTCTGGAGACCAAGCTCTTCTCATCCGACCAAATTATCATGGTAGATAAATTACCTGCGGGAATGTATCACTTGCAGTTGTATGAAACGACCGGAGCGGTAAAACGCTGGAAGTTTGTGAAGCGGTGAAAGTTCGGAAGACACAGCCTCTCTTACTTCCCCCTGAATGTATGGCCTCCTGTATCATTACTCTATGCCAGGTGTATGAAACTCTGCAGCTAATGATTGTTTCGGTGCAGTTCAGACGCGATACGGTAACCTCATCAGCCGGTGCTTTGGACTCCACCACCTGAGCGTTTGAGCCGCGCGCAGCAAACCCTGCAAGGTGTTCGTTAGCCTTTGCGCATGTATCGCGAAGCACCTTTCGCGTGCGGTGGGCAGGCAAAACGGCGAGGCGGTGGCAGGGTGAATTCAATTTTGTTACCGGCAAAGAGTCTGTGGCTCTTTGAGCGGGGATGTGGGTTAGCTCCATAAAAGTCCTTCGGACTCTTTTAGGCTAGCCCGTCTTACAAAATTGAAGAGCGCGTTGAAGCATCGTTTTGCCTTGCTTTTTGCCTACTTTTTAGCTAAGAAAAAGTAGGGAAAGAATTTCGTCCGCGAAGGCTTGCTTGTGTTGTGAGGCCTGAAGCGATCTGGGCTGAGGAACTGGTAGAATCCGACAAGAAACGCCACTGATCATGTGCAAAAAAAAAGCGGCACTCCTTCGGAACGCCGCTCTAATTTTATATTGATTAAAAATTAATTTCCCAGTTTCTGCGAGTCGGCTTTGGTCAAACCTTTTGCATCCAGTCCTGAAATATTTTTGATGGTCTTCAGAATATGGCTGCGTGTTTTGGTGTATTCCTTTTCTGTGAGTTCCGGCTTATTAAACGCGGCTATCCAGCCGAGATAATCAGATGCGTCCTGTAAACTCTTCAATTCTCCGCCGTCGTTCAGATCGAGGCGCGGAATTACACGGTCACGCACAAATGAAGTTAATGCCTGGCACGAAAGGTTCTCTCCCAGTTCGTTAGTGTCAGCAGAAAATGAATAATCTTTCATTTTTTTGCTCAGGTGGTAGAATGTTGCTTGTTTATCAGTTATCATCCACACAAAATACAAAGAAAATAATACCGTGTCAATAAAAATGCGTTTTATTTTACTCACAATTATTCAGTTCGCCTTTTTAATAATTAAAGAATAATGTAAAAATTTCCTTTAACGGCAATGTTTACAGGGCGCTCAATTATTTTCTGATTAATAATTAATCGAATATTAGAAAAAGATTAAAAAACGCGACGGGTCTGTTCATTCGGGGACTGAGAATAATCACTTTTATTATTGCGCAGCGATCTTACATTAGATTAAAATTTAAAACATGAAAACAAACATGGGAAGTGCCGATCGCATCATCAGAGTGGTGGTGGCGGCTATCATTGCACTGCTTTATTATTATGGTATCATCAGCGGCACCCTGGGCGTAATATTGCTTGTGGTGGCGGGTGTCTTTGTCCTGACCTCGCTCTTTGGTTTCTGTCCGCTTTACGCTTTGTTCGGGATGAGTACCTGTCCTGCCCGCGACAACAGGTGAGGCCTGCAGGCGCTTCATCGGGGAGATTCTATTTATCACGCCCCTCGAGCAGGCGCTGCACTTCGCTGAGGTCA
>CAZFCR010000441.1:0-3194 GCA_964517305.1 uncultured Akkermansia sp. | reverse complement strand
GGCGGAATGTTAAACTGCTCCTGATACACTTTAAAACCACATTCAGGATAAGCATATTGGAAACAATTGAGTTTGAACTGCGTAAGTGCCCTGCTTCCTTTATTTTTTACCGTAACACTTGCCTTTAAATAAAAACCATATTTATAATTGCCAACCGTATACACTTCGTATCTCGACGAATCCGCCTTTACAGCGGTAATCTGAATGTCCTGCGAGAAATTATTGGAACCACTTTTATCGATCACATTTAAGGTCACAAAATTCTGCTGTCGGTTCCAGGCGGCGCTGCTGGACGGACTTTTTGATAAGATGGCGAGTTTTGAACCAAAGCGGCTGATGGCCATTTGACTGATGCTCTGTGTGGAAGTGCTGCTCAGCGATAACTGGTTAAACAGAGAATCACAAACCAGCAGACCTGGTATGTTTGCGGCCGATCGCACAAGCGCATACAGCGTATCACCCGCATTCATAAAATCAGTCACCGTATTTCCTGAAAAGTTACTTTGACCGCTCAAAATTCCTCCGGCACTCATTCTGTATAAAGCGCCATCCTTGCCAAGCCCCACGATTCTCTCGTTGCCTGACAAAATCATTTTATTCATTAAAACCGGTAGTGGTTGTGAAGAAAGAACACTGCCCTGGGGTGATAATGTGATGCGCAAAGACACGCCATTCTGGTTCGCACTCAGAACAAAATTTCCATTGGCCGCCAACACCGCCGAAGAGATCTTGCGAAGCGGCAAACTGAAATCGATCACATAATTACCATATTTATCAAACTCGAACATAAGACTGTCGGTGAAAGCCACGTAAGAAGAATCGCTGCGCTGTAATAAGCCAGTAAAATATTTTCCGGGAGCACCGACAATCGTTGTTGTAAAGACAGAATTTCCCGCGGCATCGTATTTGCTGATGAAATTCACCGGGTTGGATATAACATCGCAAACCATTCGTGTACCTGCAATTACCAGCTGCTGATCGAGCGACACGATGCCATGTGTGATGTTTGACGCAGGCATGATCTTTCGCCACTGCTGTTGTCCTGAAGAATTATATTTATAAATAAAACCCCCTTGACTGATCGGATAACCGTAGCTAAAAAAATAAATTTCAGTTCCGATTTCCGCCAGAACAGATTGGGCGTATTCATTTTCATCGTGAACCGCCACGTTAAATATGTTTTGTGACCAGGTTCTGGATAACATAAAAATTGCGGTAAGAAATAATAATTTTTTCATGGCAGGACTTTTTTGGGTTAACTGATCAGAGCTTCACCACTTTTCTTGTGGCACTGCCGTATTGTGATTTGATTTTTACCAGGTAAATTCCCGAAGGTAAATCTTCTGTGTTGATGGTTGTTTCAAAACCCGCATTGCTCATTGATTTCAGAAATAATCCCTGGGCATTAAAGAGCTCGATTTGTGAAAGCTGTTCTTCGGCACTGATCTTTATTTCGGTATTGACTGGGTTGGGAAACAGTTGCAGGTTTTTGATTTCAGATGATTCGGGTAGAGAATTGACGAAGAGTGTAATCTGTTCGCAAAGCTCATTGTTCTCTAAAACAGCGTCTGCCTCACCATTGGGAAGTGTTGTGTAAAAACAATATTTAGCCGAAATACTTGTAGATTGCGGGGGCGCCGTGGGCATCTGAATTATGAACGTATTAGTTGTAACCGTTATTGAGTCCCCCGGAGCAAGCGGGCTAATATCAAATTTCTCATGATAGAGCGAAAATCCACAGTGATAATATGGAACGATTAAATAGTTCAGTTTAAAACTAGTCACCGCCTTGACGCCATTATTTCTCACAGTTACTTTTGCCCTTAAAAAAGAACGGAATGCAGAAAGAAAGTAGTGAACAGCATACGAAGAATCCGCTTTTACCGATGTTATCTCGATATCATGTGAGAAATTATTGGATCCTGTTAAAGCAATAACATTGAGGGTAGTGAATTCGTGTTGACCTACCCAGTTAGGTTTACAAGACAAACCTTCTGAAAGAATTGCAAGTCGGTTATCAATCCTGCACATTGCTCGCTGCGTTATGCTGTTAGTGGTAGTACTTGTAAGATTTACAACATTAAACGATGTGTCGCATAATGCATAAGCAGGCACTTCACCCGGGTTTGAATTCAGTAACACATAAACCGCATCCCCTTCAGTCACAAAGTGAGTAACGTTGAAACCAGAAAATGCACTCTGCCCCAATACAGTCCCCTGGGCAGATATTTTATAAAGCAAACCGTCGCTGCCTTTTGCAATCGTTGCCTGATTATTGTAAAACGCCATCTTATCCATGAGTGAAGGAAGAAGCTGTGTACTCAGTATATTTCCCTGCTGTGAAACAATTATCCTGCTAGTGACATTATTTTCCACCGCACTTAACATTGTTGAATTGCCAGACCAAACAAGCGCGGAAGAAATATTCGTAAGCCCCAGATTTGTTTTACCTGTAAACAAACCGTCTTTTGAAAAGCGAAACATCACACTGTCTGAAAAAGCTGAATAACTTGAGTCAGGGTGTTGAACAAACGCCTTGAAATCATCACCGAAACCAACTGAAACCGTTGATGAAAAAACAACACTCCCCGAGCTGTTTACCTTACAAATAAAATTCAGTTGTTTGTCAGTCGGACCTTCCTGACACTCCCGAACAGTTCCGGCAAAACCAATGTGCTGATCGAGGGTATTGAGTACATGATCGGGAGCGCCGAAAGATAACTCCTTCCTAAAAATTAACGCGCCACTGCTGGAGTATTTATATAAAACGTTCTTTGCATTTCCCCTTATGTCTAGTGTCATGAAATAAAGATCCCCGTTAAGAGAAGTTATTACGGGTCGTGCAGATTCATCAATATCCTGAACCGCGCGGTTAAAAGGATTCTGGGAACGAACTAAAAGGCTACAAAATAAAACCGGGATAAAGAGTATTAATTTTTTCATGCGTCGATTTTTGGGTTAAAGTTAAAAGTAAGGTACAGATCGGTTTTTCTCAACAAAATTGTATAAAATGCCGGGTCGGATGTATAAGTGGTTAATTTTTGAATAATTTTTGTGTGTACTGATGACCATCTTTTATCATCTGAAGAAGATACAGACCCGCCGGAACTTCGTCCGTCAGAATATGGCCATCTCTGAAATCTTTTATTTCTGCCACTGTTTTTCCGGAACTGTTGATCAGGCGTAATTCATCC
>CAZFCR010000440.1:0-3194 GCA_964517305.1 uncultured Akkermansia sp. | reverse complement strand
TTTTTTAAATTTTTATTGAAAGTGGTTTGCTGCGGGGTTATTATTTTAACGAGGACAAAGAGATCACGCATTGGTTTGCGAGGGAAAATGAGTTTGCAACCTGCTTTTACGCCTTCATCACCCGCGAATCATCGCTCGAATACATACAGGCTCTGGAAGATTCAAAAGTAGTTGCGATCAGGTACGAAGACCTTCAGTTGATTTATAAAAATTTCCCCGAAACCGAACGCATCGGCAGACTAATTACAGAGCAATATTATATCCGGCTTGAAAGCCGCCTGCTTGGATTACAGTTTACCACTGCTAAAGAGCGTTATCAGAAACTCGAGGAAACGCAGGCTGATCTGTTGCAACGGGTCTCACTCGGACAGATAGCGGCCTATCTCGGCATTTCTCAGGAAACGTTAAGCAGGATCAGGGCGGGGCAATAACCGAAAGGATTATTAAAATCCGTTAAACCGCATTTTTTGATGAATGTCAAATTTTAAGAGCGCACAGCATTCTACTTTTGATCCATCAAAACAATTAAAAATGATTCAGAAACCTTCAAATGCCTTTATCGGCGCGTCATGGATTGCCCTGCTCGCTGGCGGGATTGCTTATTGTGTTGGCTTGTGGAATGCCGACATGTATTTGAGTGAAAAGGGATATTATTTTACAGTGCTGATGTTCGGACTCTTCTCCGCTATTTCTGTGCAGAAAGCGGTGCGCGACCAGCTGGAGGGTGTTCCGGTAACGGGCATCTATTATGGGATCAGCTGGTTCTGTACGCTGCTCAACATTGTTTTGCTGGTGGTGGGTCTGTGGAACGCGGAACTGAGCAGGAGCGAAAAAGGTTTTTACGGCATGGCCTTTACACTGGCTGTTTTTTCGGCTGTTGCAGTGCAGAAGAACATCCGCGACCTTCAGTATTACGAACGTCATCAAAAGAAAACCGAGCCGGAGAGCGGTATGTTCTGAACTTAAAGGATGCCTTTGGGAACTGCCCTGCGACTGAGCGCTTTGATGCGTTTTATCTTACCGGCATATTCGTCGGGGTTAGATTGCAGGGTGGTTTCCCAGGCATTTTCAGGTAAAAATTCTGTCTCGATTCCTTTTAGCACTGTGCCGGCGACCTCTTTTGAATGGATAATTGTTACGCACTCGGTGTTCAGATTGGCGCTGCGCGGATCGAGATTGTAAGTGCCGATTACAGTGATATGGCCATCTATTACCATTGTTTTTGCATGAAGCCCAAACACAGGTGCATAGTTTATCTTTTTCTGCAATGCCCCGGTCATGATCTCGTACCGGACTTTTGCATTGGGTTTAAATTCAAAAATACGAACACCTGTGTTGAGCAGTGCCTTCCGGTCGCGTTTGTATCCGCTGAAGGCCTCGAGGTTATCGGTTGATGCAAGGCTGTTGGTGAGGATGCGGATTTTTACGCCACGCGCAATGGCAGCTTTCAAAACGGCGCGGACTTCATTGGCGGTGACAAGGTAGGGCGACTGAATGTCGATGCTTTTTTTAGCGTGTCGGAGCAGGTTGAGCAGGGTAGAAGTGGTGTTGCTGAGGTCCTGACCGCTGGTCATTTTTCCCGGCACATCGGCAATAAAGTTTACCGAATCGAGCCATTGTATCTGTCCTGATTTGTTTATCTCTTTAAAAGCCCGGGGCAGCTGTTTAATCCGGTCGCGCACCTGCGGCCAGAAGTTCTGCGGATCACAGGCATAGCGGTGCAGGCGATCAAAACGGTCGGGCGCCCGCTGGTTTGTTTCTTCGTCGGATACAAGCGCTGTAACAGGTAATGAAAGGGCGCTATTCCAAAAGATTTCGAACGAGTTTGCCACTGTGTTTACTTCCTTTCCCATGAGCAGCACATCCCGGTCACGAAAATTATATTCGTGATCATAATCAAAATATTCATCAGCGATGTTCCTTCCTCCCGTGATCACCACCTTGCCATCCACGTTAAAGGTTTTGTTGTGCATACGCTGGTTGGCGCCTTTAAAATCAGTGAGAAATTTTCCGGCTTTCTGCACAATGTTTTTACCAAGATTTACTCCCGGATTATAAATTCTGATGTCGATGTTGTCGTGTGAATCGAGTGTGAGGATCTCGTAGGGACCTGCATCTACGAGGATATCGTCGATCAGGATGCGCACTTTTACACCACGGTCGGCTGCTCTTACAAGATAATCACAGGCAATCAAACCCACGTTGTCGGTGCTGAAAATAAAATATTGTATGTCGATTGTTTTTTCTGCGTATTCCGAAAGCCAGGCACGCGCAATCATGGAAGTGCCGCCGTCTTCAAGCACGTACACACCTGTTTTTGTTTTTAATGAATCGGAAAAGGGGAGCAACTCTGAACTTAGGCTGAGAGAGTCGTTCCGGTGAATCGAAGAGCAAAAGTCGGTTTTTGTCTCCGGCACCAGGGGCGGTGCATCGGAACAGGCGTATAACAGCAATAATAATACGAACAGCGGTATAAATTTCATGGTGTAAAGGAACAAAAAATTGACGGAGGGAAAATTAAAAACCTGGAGAACGTATAATTTTTGTCCGGAGTTTTATCTTTGTTTTATGGCTCTTCCTAACTACAGCCGCATGATGCGCCTCATTGACGAGGTTTTTGCTACCCGCAGCGATCCCGGACAGTTGCAGGTGACACAGCAGGAACTCAGGAAACTGGCGATGATCCATCCATCCACGCTGAGCGAAAAATCAGATGCCAACGGACCATTGATCTGGGTGCTGATGATTCCAACCACAAAGAAGATAATGGATGATTTTATTTCTGGAAACATTACCGAAACTGAATTGCTTGAAAGAACAATACCCGGTGAGGCTTACAACTGCATTTACCTTTGTTCGGTCACCACTCTCCCCGAGATGCGCGGAAAGGGAGAAACAAAAGCATTGTGCCTGGCTGCGCTGAAAAGTATTATGAGGGATCATGTTATCAGCACGCTGTTTGTCTGGCCGTTTACCAAAGAAGGTTCATCGCTCGCAAAGAGCCTCGCGGAAACATGTGGTCTTGAATTAAAAACTGTAGCACATTGATTTTTTATACCTGCTTTCCTTGAGGAAACCTGTCTGTTGAGGGCTCCATCCCATCAAAAAACATTGTATATTTTTGCGACATGGAAAATATCACCATCATCATTCTGCTTTTATTCGGCATTTCTTTTCTTGGTATATTAAGTTAC
>CAZFCR010000439.1:0-3208 GCA_964517305.1 uncultured Akkermansia sp. | reverse complement strand
GGATCACGCACCAGTCTGCGAGACGGGTCACCTCACCAAGCGGGTAATTCAGTTTGATGTAGATCTTGATGAACTGATCAATAAACAGAACCAGGAACACGGTCAGCAGGGGTATTTTAAAACGTGCGAACATGAAAAGAAAAAATGGATTTTTTGAAAATTAAAAGCTTGTGCCGCGCGTTAAAAAAACTGCCTTCCTTTTTTGAGGAAGGCAGTATCGTCAAATGCGGTAATTTATGACTGACTGAGTTTAGCGTCGATGCCCAGCGTAGCGTGAGGCACGGAGCGGAGACGTTCCTTAGGAATGAGTTTGCCGGTGACCCTGCAAATGCCATAGGCTTTGTTCTCGATCCTTACAAGCGCGTTCTTCAGGTTAACAATGTATTTTTCCTGGCGACTGGCCAACTGCGCGGTTTCTTCTTTGCTCATCACATCGCTGCCGTCTTCCAGCAGTTTAAATGAAGGTGAAGTGTCATCTGTGCCATGGTTATCTTCATTGCTGAGTGTTTGTTTCAGCAGATCGTAATCCATCTGGGCCTCTTTCAGTTTTTCAAGAATAAGTTCCTTGAATTCGGCGAGTTCTTTATCTGAGTAACGCGTGCGTTTGTCATCTGTATTTACAAATGGTTTTGGCGCAGGTGTATTTCCTTTTTTGATCAGGGGTTTATTGATGTCGATCTGAAGCGGCCTGTTACGGATATAAGCCTCCATGGTACCGCCACTGCTTTTGCCTTCGTTTTTCTTACGACGGCCACGGCCACGTTTTTCAGGAACTTCATCATCGTCTTCGTCGATATCGGGAACGGAAGCGCCTTCAAGGTCAATCATACCAGCTTCGTCGAGTCCACCATCCACAATGGTTGTATCCTCGTCTTCGCTTTTTTCGTAATCATCCTTTACATCAACATCACTGTCGTCTTCCTCTTCTTCTTCTTCAGGCAAATCTTCGTCCTCATCGTCCTCGCCGCCCTTCTTTTTCTTGCCGCTTACTTTTGCAGGTTTTTTATCTTTTCCTTTTTTTGCAATCGCGTCAATTGGTTTGCCTGCTTTGGCAGTTGCCTTAGGCGTTTCTTTTGCGGATTTAGAGACCTTTTTTGGCTCCTCTTTTTTCTTAGTTACAGTTTTTGGAACCGGTTTAGACATTTTGGTTTCTTGTTTTTTAGCAGCCGGTTTTGACGGCCTGGATACAGTAGCTTTTTTAGGAGCTGGTTTATTAGTTTTTGCAGGTTTGGCAGCCGCTTTTTTCGGAGCGGGCTTTGCTGCTTTCTTAACTGGCTTAACAGGTGCGGCTTTTTTAGGAGCTTTCTTGTTATCTTTCTTTTTAGCCATAATTAATTTAGTTTTTCAATTGATATTAATGTTGTGATCAATTCATCGACTTCTATGGTGCTGGCATTGCCGGAAGCTAACTCCTGCACCAATTGCAGATCTGTGGTCAATGTTTCAGAACAAATATAACTTAAATTGTTTTTAATAGCGTTATCAAGGCCTGAATTTTGCTGAATTTTAACCAAAATCCGGTCCGTTACATCGTATCCTTTGTCCTTCCTGATATTCTGAATACGGTTCACTACTTCCCGCGCCAGTCCCTCGTTTCTGAGCTCTTCGTTGATCTGAACATCAAGGGCCACCGTAATGGCTCCCTGGTTGGCCACCTTCCAGCCCGGAATGTCAACCGGAATGATCTCCACGTCTTCCGTTTCAAGTAAAATAACGCCGCCGGCCAGTTTCACTTCGTACCGTCCCTCACGTTCTATTCCATGAATAATATCCTGCGGATGTTGCTGCGCAAATGCCTGAACGGCCTTCATGTGCTGTCCGCATTTTTTACCCAGTGTCTTAAAGTTAAGTTTAAGGTTTTTGACGATCTGTGTCTGACTCTCATCAACAAAATCAATTTGTTTTACATTCACTTCCCCAAGGATCAGATCCTTCACCGCCTCCACCTTATCTCTAAACGCCTTGTCGAGCACGGGAACCTGAATACGCTGCAAAGGCTGACGCACACGGATGTTTTCTTTTTTCCTGATCGACAATACCATTGAGGAAATTTTTTGTGCAAGATCCATGCGCTCTTCAAGGGCTTTATCCTGGTTCTGTTTTTCGGCCCTGGTTAACTCTGTGAGATGAACCGAGTTCCAGCGCAAAGGGGTATTGTTGGCAATGGCCTTTTCACGCAGGGTGCCGGTAAGATTCTGGTACATCCATTCGCTGAAAAATGGCGCTACCGGACTCATCAGCTGTGTAACAACCAGCAAACATTCGTGAAGGGTTTCGTAAGCCGCTTTTTTATCTTCGCTCATCTCACCTCTCCAGAAACGACGGCGCGATAAACGCACATACCAGTTACTGAGGTGTTCGTCAACAAATTCTTCTATCGATCTTGCTGCCCGGTGAGGTTCAAATGTTTCGTAGAAAGCTGTTACTTCTTCTATCAGTGTCTGCAGCTTAGAGATGATCCAGCGATCCAGCTCTATGCGTTGTTTAACGGGAACAAGATTCTGCTCATCTATCACAAAACGGTCTACGTTGGCGTACATGGCATAAAAACCATAAGTGTTATAGAGCGTGCCGAATAATTTGCGCTGCACTTCTTCGATTCCCTTTACATCAAATTTGAGGTTGTCCCATGGCGCTGCGTTGGCGATCATGTACCAGCGTGTGGCATCTGCCCCGTACTTGTCGATGGTGCCAAAAGGGTCAACAGCATTGCCAAGCCTTTTGCTCATTTTGTTGCCGTCTTTATCGAGAACCAGCCCATTGGAGACAACATTTTTATAAGCCACGGAATCAAAACACAAAGCGCCGATCACGTGTAATGTATAAAACCAGCCCCGTGTCTGATCCACGCCTTCGGCAATAAAGTCGGCCGGGAAATATTTTTTTCCGTCGATCAGTTCTTTGTTCTCAAAAGGATAATGCACCTGTGCGTAAGGCATTGAGCCACTGTCGAACCACACATCAATCAGATCGCTTTCCCTGAAAAGCTGTTTGCCGTTGCGTTCAAGCACGATTGCATCCGCATAAGGTTTGTGCAGATCAAAGGTGTTGTAGTTCTGTTCCGACATTTCGCCTGCTTTAAATTCTGCAAGCGGGTTGCTGCTCATCACGCCTTTTTTTACAGCATTCTCAATTTCTTTCTGGAGTTCTTCAACCGAACCAATGCAGATGATCTCAGTTTTATCTTCGCTCAGCCAGATTGGCAAAG
>CAZFCR010000438.1:0-3219 GCA_964517305.1 uncultured Akkermansia sp. | reverse complement strand
TAATAAAAACATTAGTTATAAAAAAAGGCCGCCTCACTTTTGAGACAGCCTCTTTGAATCAAATGTGGGTTCTTAAAATTTTATTTCAGTGATACGATTTTCCCGGTCTGGGAAACTCCCTGTCCACTGATGGCGTAATAATAGATGCCATCTGCAAGTACGGAGCCATCAAATGAATGCTGGTTGCCGTTAAACTGGATGTTCATCACTTCAAGTCCAACCAGGTTGTATAACCTGAATTCATATAAACCTGCTTCAGCCATTTTGATGTTGATGTTTGAGCTGAATGGGTTAGGAAAAATATTGGCGCTGTTGATTGTTTTTTCATTTTGCGAAAGCCCCACAGTAGAACACTCAAGGAGTGCAGCATTATCTGATGTACTGGCAGGCGAACACACACCACTTGCAACTACATTGTAGTTGCTGGCTAAATCTGAAGCACTGATAGGGTTAATGGTAAGCGAAGCGGTTGTTGCTCCGGAAATATTACCACCATCTGTCAGGTTCGTGCTGCCTTTGCGCCACTGGTAAGTAACACCGGTGCCGGTTGCGTTGGTCGAGAACTGAGCGCTGCCGTTTAAACATGAGATCTGATCTGCCGGCTGAACGCTGATCACAGGTAATAAATTGATGGTTAAAGATACCTGATCAGAAGTGTCTTTAGTAGTAGGCGAAGTGCTTACAATCACATGGTAAAGTGATGAAATATCACCTGCACCGGCGGGATTGATCACAAGCGTAGCTGTAGTAGCGCCGCTGATGTTACCACCGTTGGTAAGTACTACCGCTCCTTTTTTCCACTGGTAAGTAAGCGGGCTGCCACTGGCTGCTACACTGAAACTTACTGATGCGCCTTCGCAGGCTGTTTTGTTAACCGGTTGGGTGCTGATAGAAGGCGCGTTTGGAAGACTGTTACATCCCGGTGGCATTGTTACTGTTACTGCTGTGGTAGCAAGAGCACCGTTGGTAGTGAGTGCGCGTCCGTTAAGGGTTACACCTGTTCCCAGGTCAATAGCACCGTTATTACAAACAATGGTTCCAACAAATTCAGAATAATCATCAATGTCAACTGCACCGTCAATTTTCCAGAACACATTGCTGGCCTGTGCACCGTTCATCAGACTCACTTTTGCGTAAGTTCCTGTTGTAAGTGCGCCGTTGATCTGGATCACAAAACGTGCGGCTGAATTGCCCTGTGCGTTAAGGAATAAGGTATCCACAAACATGGCAGCACCATTCATCACATAAGTGTGTGGCGTTAACACTAGGTTCATGCCGAATTGTGCGGGGTAAAGCAGTTCAATATCGTAAGCAAGTGTGTTGAGGTAATTGTAAGCGGTAAGCAGATCTGTTGCGCAGGCGCCGGTTGAACCATCCGGAATAGGGTGGATGGCACCTGTAACGTTAAGGGCATTAAATCCGGTGGTTAAACCAACATTGGTACCAATGTCGCCGTTAGCGAAAGTGTTGCCACTGTTGCTTACCGGTCCGTTAGCTGAAAACAAAGCATAACAGGTTGCAGTTCCTAAGGTAGGCGAGGCAGGACCTGTTAACAGCGGACTTCCGCAGCCAACCGGGGTGTATGCTTTTGCATTGTCGATTGAGATAGCGCCTGTTGTTGATAAAGCTCTGCCTTCAAGAATCACACCACTGTTGATGTTAATGGCCGCGTTGTTGGCAACAAGTGTACCGCGCATGGTTGTTCCAGCAGCAAGGTCGATCTGACCTTCTACTTTCCAGAACACATTACACGCGAGGGCGCCATTGCTCAGCACCACTTTTGCGTTGGCAGCTGAAGCAAACGATCCGGCGATCTGGATGATAAACACGGCGTTTGGATTTGACTGACCGTTAAGTGTAAGGGTCTGGTTAAGCGTGGCATTGCCTGCAATGGCATAGATACCGGCGGTTAAGGTTTGACCGTTCCCTAAAAGCGGGGCAGGAAAAAATGTTGCAATGGCAGTGTTCATCTGGTTGTAGGCAATCAGAAGATCCGCTGCCGCAGCACCGGTTGATCCGTTGTTGTTGTTCATTACACCATTCACATTACCGAAACCGGTGCTTGATCCGTTGTTGGATCCAACATTACCTGTTAAGTGTGTGATGCCTGTGTTACCCACGGCACCATTAGTTGTAAAGAGTACATACGTTGAGCTTGTTCCAAGGCTGATTTGCGCCGTACCCAGCGCGGTATAAAGAAGTAAAAAGAACAGTGTTGAGAGTTGCAGTAGATTATGTTTCATTTGTTTGTATTTGGTCGTGAATAAATTTCCACGGTACAAAGTTGCGCTAAACGAAGACAGAATGTGTTACACAAGAAAATATGATTGTTACACATTTCACGCATTCGGTTGGCGGGGAAACAATTTAAGCGATGACCCGGATTGTCGGAGGCTGGCGACTTACAGGCTATATAAGGGCCGGGAGACCGAACAATCAGACGTTTTCGAGGTTGCTTTTTCTTTTTTGTTTCAGTTTCTTAAAAAAGGAAGGCGTTAGACCCGTTATTTTTTTAAACTGGTTTGAAAGATGGGCCACACTGCTGTAATGAAGTTTGTAAGCGATCTCCGTGAGGTTGAGTTCGTCGTAAAGCAGCAGTTCTTTTACACGCTCTATCTTGTGAATGATAATGAACTGCTGAATGGTGATGCCTTTAACTTCTGAAAAGATGTTGGAGAGATAGGTGTAATCGTAATCGAGTTTGGTACTGATAAAGTCCGAATAATTTGTCAGCGGGATCTCATCTGTATTGTGGATCATTTCCGTGATCACATTTTTGATCTTCTCAATCAGGATCGCTTTTTTGTCGTCAAGCAGTTCCAGTCCTGATCTCAGCAGGTTGGCTTTTAGGATTTCGTGTTGCTCAGCACTCATATCGCCGGTTATCTCTACCGTGCCAAGTTCAACCAATACAAATTGAAGTCCGAGTTTTTCCAGCTCTTCCTTCACCAGCATTTTGCAGCGAAGGCTTACCATGTATTTAATGTAGAGAATCAAAGGGTGGAGTTTTATGTAAATGTAAACATTCCATAGACCGGCATTGGCTAATAAAGCATAAAAGAATCAGGCATCGGGATTGGGTTTGTTTTCCATCTGTTTAATGATGTTGCTCACTTCCTGTTCGGTAGAACGGAGCCTTTGCTGGCAAAAACTGATCAGCTCCGAGGCACGTTTTACCTTTTCGGCAAGCACATCTACCGAAACAGATTCGTTCTCGAT
>CAZFCR010000437.1:0-3232 GCA_964517305.1 uncultured Akkermansia sp. | reverse complement strand
CTGCAAACTAATAAAATTTTTCAGGATGGGGCTGATTGAGTTTGATCTTTTTATACGACGTGTTTTTTCGTCCGTAAAAACCAATGGCTTTTTTTGTGGGCGCAAAATCTATCACCAGCCTGTCTTTTACAAGTGTCCAGGTGCTGTCCATGTACGCGAACTCCTGTATGATATTGGCTGTATTGATAAAATTAAGGTTGGCGTCTTTGGGCAGGCTCATCTCCAGGCGTTTTACGCCCCAGGTGGTATCTGCAATCCAGATGTTGCCCGTAAAACTCAGTTCCTGCGTGCGGCGTGGTTTAAACGTTAAGTGATAAATATACTGGTTGCCTTCAAAGGCGCTGTCCTGCAGGTAAAACTTATAATAGAACAACGCGCTTTCGCCAACAGGACTCGGCAGCTGTTTGTTAAACACAAGAATGTTGTTGTCGTAAATGTTCACGTTCTGGTACATGTCGCCCAGAACCTGCGATACGCTGGCGTTCTCCATGCCCGTCACCTTGCTGGCGATCACCACTTCTTTTTTACGCTTGGGATCGCTTCTGTAATACAACTGCGACAGGTTTTCGATCATAAAAAACGGAAGCGATGGTTTTTCTCCGCTGAAAGAACTGTCAACATTATCAAAAACAAAACTGATCGGTTTCAGGAGTTTTTTGTTGCGCATCTCTTTGGGAATGCGGTTCAGGTCGAACTCCAGTTTATTGTAGGCTTCGTATTCGTAAGCTGCCAGGTTGGTTTTGTTGTTCTTTTCTTTGTTCTTTACACAATTCCTCACAATGCGGTGCGCGGGATTCTCTCCTGCTTCCACCACAATCTCATCAAGGGCAATGCCTTCGGCGCTGCTGAGCGGAAAATTGATCTCCTGGCTGTTTAAATTGCGGTTAATGGCGCGGGCCATGCGTTTATATCCAACATAATAGGCAATTAAAGAATCTCCTAATTTGTCGGTTCTGATCACGAAGTTGCCGTCGAAATCGCTCTGGGCACCCACATTGGTTCCTTTTATCATCACGGCCACAAAAGGAAGGGCCTCTTTGTCGCCTGCTGAAAAGATCTTCCCCCTGATGGTATACTGCGCTGTGGCTAAAAAGGGCGCCAGCAGAACAAAAAGGAAAAAAACCGGCGTTCTTGGTTTCATAACGGAATGATCTCTAAAAATACAAAATTATTTAAACCTTCAGGACCGAAGGAAGCGACAAAAATACCATTTTAGAGAGCCTGTTCTCTATTAAAATGACTGATTTTTAGGGCAAAATATATTTTGTAATTCAGAAATTAGGTTATAATATTGCACGCTAAGAGTATTTTAGATATAAATGAGGGTTTTTTATTCATACGTCATTTTTCTTGCCTCGGGAATCAGTGTTTTGCAGGCGCAAAGCAATGTGGTTATCCTTGAAGGTAATTACCAGGGAAAAGTATTGTATGTCCAGAACCCTTTTGGTCCGGGTGGTGTAGGTTTTTGTGTTACCGAAGTAAAAGTAAATGGCAACATCACTACTGACGAAACCAACTCCAGCGCGTTTGAAATTGATCTCAAAGCACAGAACCTTTCCATCGGCGAAAAGGTAGAAGTGAAAATTTTCCATAAAGACGGATGTAAACCAAAGGTTCTGAATCCCGAAGTTTTAAAACCAAAAAGCACTTACGAAATTGTTTCTATGACCGCCGATGCCGACGGTACTTTAAAATGGAGCACCCGCTCAGAAACCGGCAAGCTCAGTTTTATTGTTGAACAGTTCCGCTGGAACAAATGGGTAAAGGTTGGCGAAGTAGAAGGCGCGGGTACCGCAAACCAGAACAACTATTCATTCAAGATCAGTCCGCACAGCGGCAAAAACCAGTTACGCGTAAGGCAGACCGATTTCAGCGGCAAACCACGTGTGAGCAAAACAGTTGATTTTATTGCTGAAGGTCCTGAACTGGAATACGCGCCTGTGAAAACAAACAAAGACATAAACTTCTTTGCAAAAGGAAAACAGGACAAACCAGGCGAAACCATGTACGAGATCTATGATCAGTACGGTAACGTGGTTAAAAAAGGATTTGGCAGCAAAGTGGATGTGAGTAATCTTCCAAAAGGCGGTTATTACATCAACTTCGACAATAAAATGGGCGAGTTCGTCAGAAAATAACACAAATTGTATCGCTTTTCAGCAAACCTTCCCGGCAACAGGAAGGTTTTTTTATTTTAATATTTACATTTGCTCTTATGTACACTATTTCAGTAAATGGCAGCGATGCCTACAAAGCAGATCTTCACCTCAGCGGGAATTCATTTAAAGGAATGATGAACGGCGTTGAAGCGTCGGGAGATATCATTAAGATCAACGAACACCAGTTCCACCTCATTTACCAGAACAAATCCTATAACGTTGAAGTAATAAAACTGAACCGTGAAGAAAAAGGCCTCGTGCTGAAAATTAACGCCGTAAAATACAACCTCACTTTAAAAGATAAATTCGATGAACTGCTTCACAGTCTCGGACTGGATGCCATGGCATCGAAAAAAGTAAACGACATCAAGGCGCCAATGCCGGGAATGGTATTGAACATTCTGGTGAGCGAAGGTGCCGAAGTAAAAAAAGGCGAAGCTCTGCTGGTGCTCGAAGCCATGAAAATGGAGAACATTATAAAGGCTCCCGCCGATGGCGTTGTAAAACGCATTGCTGCTGTGAAAGGCACAGCCGTAGAAAAAAATCAACTCCTAATACAGTTCTAAGATGGAAAACAACAGAAGAGATTTTCTTAAAAAAAGCGCGCTGCTTGGTTTAGCAGGTTTTACCGGTAGTTTGTTTGGTTCAGCACCAATTGATAAACTTGAACAAACCAGCAGTTTACTTGCAGGTCCCGCCGTTACGCTGCCTCCTCTGCCTTACGGGTATGATGCGCTGGAACCTTTTATCGACAAACAGACCATGCAGATCCACCATGGCAAACACCACCAGGGTTATATCGACAAGCTGAATACTGCCGATGCCAAAGAAATTGATTTAAATGCCGACATGGCTGCGAACTGTAAAAAGGTAGATGACAAAACAAGCAGTCTTGTAAGAAACAATCTTGGTGGCCATTACAACCATTTTTTATTCTGGCAACTGATGAAACCCAACGCTACCGCAGCCGCCAACAAACCAGAAGGCGAACTCGCTGAAGCCATCAGCAAACAGTTTAAAAGTTTTGAGGATTTTAAAAAGCTGGAGATCATTACGGCGCGCATCGAGGAAGT
>CAZFCR010000436.1:0-3233 GCA_964517305.1 uncultured Akkermansia sp. | reverse complement strand
CGAGGAGGCTTTGAATGCGCGCGAAAAAGCGATGTCTGTGTTACCTGGTCGCTTTCAATCGTAAATCGTACCTCGTAAATCGTAAATCCGCTTCGTCCTTCGTACTTTTTTCGTTCTTCGTATTTCCTACTTTTTTAATCGTCCATCGTATTTCGTAAATCTTAAATTGCCTCGCCTTTAAAATGCGCTACTTCCGCCCGCCGAAATCCCTATCTTAGCCTGTATGAAAATAATTTCCTTTCTCTTATTTTTTCTGCTGTTGCATTGTTCCTTGGCACACGCACAAAATCTCGACTGGGCAAAAATCGTCAGCGGCACCGGTAGCATCACCCGCCAGCCACAGCTCACCGCCGACAACAAAGGCAATCTTTTTCTTGTGGGCTCATTTAACGGCAGCATCGATTTTGATCCGGGACCAGCTGTAGCAACACAAACAACACAATTCAACAGCGACATTTTTGTAGCCAGATACGATGCCAATGGTAATTATGTCTGGTCGCGTAACATCAGCGGCAACAGCATCATTACTGCAAGTGGACTCGCCGCTGATACAGCCGGCCAACTGTATGTCTGCGGCGCACTGAACGGCACGGCTGTATTTGGTCCCGGCCCCGGCAGTGCAACCCTTACCTCGTCGGGTTCAAACGATATGTTTATTGCTGTTTACAGCGCGGATGGCGCATTGCTGCGCGTTAAACGCATTGGCGGCACAGGCTCCGATTATGCTTCCGCAATCGCCTTGTCAGAAACAGGTGATGTTTTTTTAGCCGGTAATTTTTCAGGCACCGTTGATTTTGATCCCTCGGCGAACACTGCATCTTTAAACGCGACTGGTTTAAGCGACGTGTTTCTCGCGCGTTTCGACAGTCTGCTAAATTTTAAAAATGTACTGCGTGCCGGTGGAAATAACCTTGCAGAGTGCACAGGACTTCTGCTCGACTCGTCACAAAACGCAGTGCTTTGCGGTAACTTCAGCGGCAATGTGGATTTTGATCCGGGCGTTGGCACAGCGTTATCCACAAGTGCCGGCAACACCGACATTTTTTTAGCATCGTACGACACCAGTCATGTGCTGCTCTGGCACCAAACAATGGGCAGCGCCAACAGCGAATATGTTTACGATCTTAAAAACGACGCCGCGCAAAACATCTACGTTACCGGTTCCTTTTCAGCCACACTCGATTTTGATCCTGGCCCCGCAACGCTCACGCTGAACGCTTCAAAAACCGATGTATTCCTCGCCAAATACACACCTAACGGTAACAGCCTTTGGGCCAACCGGATCTTATCTGCTGATCTCCCCCAGGCCTGCAAGCTGTTTGTTGATTCAACAGGCAATGTTTTGCTGGGCGGATATTTTGTGAATTACCAGGACCTGGACCCGGGACCATTTGCAGCCGATCATTATTCAAAAGGTGAAGCCGATCTGCTGATGGCCAAATACGAGAGTGACGGCGCTTACGTGTGGTCGCGGGGTTTTGGCGGAAACTATGAAGACAAGATCACTGGCATCTGGCAGAACAAACAAGGATCAGTTTACATCACAGGCCTGTTCCAGGATACACTTGATTTTGATCCGGGACCCGGCACCGCAGAATTTATCGCCGATCCGTTCTCTGACAACAACGCTGGATTTATTGCGCGGTACACCGACCTCATCACGGGTTTAAAAGAAAAGGACCAGACGATGTTCAGCCTTAACGTAAGTCTGTATCCTAATCCCTGCGCCGACCGGTCGAGCCTGCTAGTTGATCACAATGATCCCGAAGAAATTTCAGTTCAGCTTTTTGATGTGCAGGGACAGGAAGTTCAGAAGCCTGTGTACATCGATACCAAAGGCGAGCAGCTGTTGTATTCCGTTTTTCCGCCGCAGCCCGGACTTTACCTTCTTTCAGTAAAGACAAAAACAAAGTCAAAGACCATCAAACTGATCCGTTCTGAATAATTTGTCTTTTGTCCACATTTTTAGGAACCATTATTTATTGTCATTTTAGCGAAAATTTAAATACATGAAACGCATCTTTTTTTGTTTGTTCAGTTTTACAGGCCTTATGTCGTTTACCGCGCAGGAAAAATCAGCGGCGGCCTTATCTCCCGGCGACAGCCTGAATTTTAAGCTCGGGCAAATGATCATGGTGGGTATTAACGACCGCAAAACAATAGAGCCAGGCGATCCCATCCTGCAGGAGATCAGATCAGGTAAACTGGGCGGCATCATTTTATTTGAAAAAAACATCTCAGAACAGAACGCAGAAAACACTTTGAAAAAAATGGTGGGTGATCTCCAGGCGGCGGCAACGTTTCCTTTGCTTGTTACCATTGATGAAGAAGGAGGAAACGTTCACCGGCTGAAACCTAAATATGGATTTCCTTCTATGCCTTCGGCCGCATATCTTGGCAGGCAGGCAACCACTGATTCAACATTATACTACAACCGGCAATTGGCAGCGGTGATGGCCAACATCGGTATCAACCTCAACTTTGCACCCACCGTTGATCTGGCCATCAACACCAAAAACAAAGTCATTGTTCAGCGTGAACGCAGTTTCTCGGGATTTCCGGAGCAGGTAAGCAAACACGCGCTCGCCTGCATTGACGCGCATCACGAATACGGATTAAAAACCATTCTCAAACATTTTCCAGGACATGGCAGTTCCACCGAAGATTCGCACACCGGCATTGTGGATGTAACCAAAACCTGGAGTTTCTCTGAATTATTGCCTTATCATACCCTCCTGAGTTCAGGAAAACACGACGCGATCATGACGGCGCACATCATCAACAAACGCTGGGATGAAAAAATGATTCCGGCCACTTTATCTTACAAGGTAGTTACCGGCATGCTCCGCAACCTGCTCAACTACCAGGGTGTGGTGTTTTCGGATGACATGCAGATGGATGCCATTGCCAAAAGTTACGGACTCGAAAAAGCGATCATGATGGCGGTGAACGCCGGTGTAGATGTATTGCTGTTCGGTAACAATGTGCGCAAAGATGTAAAACCCGTAAGCGGAACTGAAGTACACGCCATTCTTAAAAAGCTACTGAAGGAAAACAAGATCAGCACCAAACGTGTGAACGAATCTTATGCGCGGATCATGGCCTTAAAGAATAAAAATGTAAAATCCCCGAGATAAACATAAACGGTCAATCGTAAATACCCTTCGTACTTCGTACTTACTTCTAAATTCGTCCCTCGTACTTCTTCGTAATCGTAGATCGTAAATCCAAAA
>CAZFCR010000435.1:0-3236 GCA_964517305.1 uncultured Akkermansia sp. | reverse complement strand
CTTTGGAATTGGCGGAGAGGTCGGTGGTGACAAGTATTTTTTCCATCATTTGTTTTGTTTTATTGAATTAAAGAGAGGCAACACAATTTTAGCTGAACATTTTTTTTAAGCTGGCATAAGCCTGGTGAATGTCGTCCTGGAAATTCAGCCAGTTCTCGCCGGCCGGTGATTTTGATATTTTAGATCTGAGCTCTTCAATTTTTTCTTTAAACTCTTTTTTCTTCTGCTCAAAATCGTATTGCAAACTTATTTTTTCGAGTTTGTAGTGAAGGGAAAGCAGTTCGAGTTTTACCTTGAATTTTTCAATTTCCATTTTCAGCGCTGCCGATGCCTCATGGAGCTTCGTTTCTTATGGTTGCTTCAAGTTCGTGCAGTGCTTGTGAGATCTTTTTTTCCTGCTCTTCAAAAACTTCTTTTGTTTCTGCAATGCCCAGTGCCAGCTGAACCTGTAAATATTCAAAGACATTGGTCAAATTCGATGCTTCATCCTTGTTCCTGAAGTGGTCAAATTTCAGTTTGGCTTCATGAACATTTGATCTGAACTTTTTTTTTCAGGTCTTCATACGCGTCCCTGACTTCTGCTTTCCCGAGCGCGGCCTGAACACGCAATTCTTCCACTTCTGCAGCGGCTTTCTTTAAACCTTCAACAATGATGTCGCTGATGTTTTTTTTGTCTGAACCTGTTTCCATAGATGATCTTATTATACCAAATTTATAAAGGTTTTCCAATTCGTGAGGTAATGTCGCTCAGTTTTTCACCTGATTTTGCTCATCTGTTTTGGTCTTTAACATCGATTCGCACGCGGCAAAAAGTTCAACGGTGCGGATCTGATTGCTGATATGCGGAACTGTATCACAACTTACTACCCGTTCAGCGCCTGCAGATAATAATTCATTGTATGAATCGCCGCCAAACAGAGCATGGATCCCGATGCAAACGGGTGCGCGTTGACCGAGTTGTTTCAAATGGGCAATGGTTCCGGCCATCGTTTTTCCTGTTGATATAATGTCGTCTACAAGCACGGGCGTGTGGTCTTTGTACTCTTTTATCCTTGGCACCGAAATCTCCACATCTCTGTCTCCGTGCCGTGTTTTTTGAAGCACGGTGAAAGGTGCGCCCGCGCCGGCTGCTACCGTGGCTGCCCACTGTTCGCTTTCCGAGTCGGGGCCAATAATAAACGGTTGACTGATATTGTTTTTGATCCATGCTGAAATGAGCGGAGCCGCTGATAATGTTTGTGCAGGAATGGTATAGATCTGGTTCAGCGCACTGATGCGGTGAAGGTGCGGGTCGATGGTGAGGATACCGTCAATAAAACCGGAAAGCAATGACGCGAACTGAGCAGAACTGAGCGCTTCGCCGGGATTGAATATTTTATCCTGCCGCAAATAAGGCAGGTAAGGCGCCAATAAGAAAACCGACTTGGCACCGAGCGATCTGAGTGTGGAGGCAAACAGATACAAGGTAACGATCTTGTCATCGGGATGGTGCAGGGAACAAACAATGATCGCTTTTTTGTCTTTTACATCGCTGAGCACCCGCACAAAGCTTTCTCCGTCAGGAAAACGACGGATCTCGGCCTGGCCCTCAATGCCCTTGTTTTGCTCAGAGAGCAGCTTTGTGTAATTTTCGTTGCCGGGAAATGAGAAATAAATAAATGACATGTTATGAGATTAAGATGATGTTGGTTTGTGATTCAACGTAACGCAGTGCATAAGCAAGCTGTCCTTTTTCTTCGGCATAAACCCGGTAAAGAAGATCTCCCTCCCTGACAATGTTACCTGTTCTTTGCATCAGCAACACACCGGCCGATGCTGCCCTTGGCGCTCCTGCGAGTTTCGCAACTTTCGCGAGGCGCCGGTTATCAATTTCCATGACTGTTCCCGCTGATGAGGAATAGATTTCAGACGCATACTTTGCTAAAACCGGCGTTTTAAAGGCGCCCTGTGCCCTGCAGATGGCCTCGAATTTTTTATAGGCGCTGCCATTGTTCAGTATGTTGGTGGCGCGGACCAATCCCTCGCCTTTGGCGCAACACTCCGAGAGTTCTAGTATTTCGGCTGCGAGCATCAAAGAGCGTTCCCTGAGATCGGCGGGCGCTTCTGGGTCGTTTCTTAAAACACTGAGCACATCCATGGCTTCCAGCGCCGGACCAATGCCGCGGCCAACCGGCTGCGAACCATCGGTGATCAGAACTTTTATTTTCAGATTCAGAGCCGCGCCCACCACGTTAAAAAAGTATTTAAGTTTTTCGGCTTCTTCAAGCGTGCGCACTTTGGCGGTTTTACCAACTGGCACATCAATCACTACGTGTGTAGAGCCTGCGGCATTTTTTTTTGAAAGCACAGAAGCAATCATCTGGCCTGCACTGTCGATGTCCAGCGCCCTTTCAACGCGGATGAGAATGTCGTCTGCCGGACTGAGTTTCACTGATCCTCCCCAGGCAAAACAACCGTTCTCTTTGTTGATCACCTCCTGTATCTGCTGCATGTCGAGGTCTACATGGGTGATGGTTTCCAGCGTGTCAGCCGTTCCAGCGGGAGAGGTGATGGCCCGCGATGATGTTTTCGGGATGATCAGGCCTGCTTCGGCCACAATGGCTACAACGATGGGTGTAGTGCGGTTACCCGGCAATCCTCCCACACAATGTTTGTCAACGATGATGGCGTTATTCCATTCGAGGCGGTGACCGGTTTCAACCATCGACTGGGTAAGACCCGTCACTTCTTCCAGATCAAGATTATCGCCCGCACAAGCTGTTAGAAAGGCTGAGATCTCCACATTTGAATAACTGCCACTGACAATGTCGTTGAGTATTTCTTTAAAGTCGCTGCGCTGTAATTTCTGGCGGTACATTTTAGCCCGCACATGTTTCATTGATTCAATCGGTGGAGGATGTGAGAATGAGGCCTCATCGCCGTCCTTTGCGCCGAGCCATTTCCAGGCGCTTTCAGAAAGCCCGGCTTCTCCTTCATGCAGAACGCCTTTGTTGATGATGTTGAGTGAGGCCACGATTGTTTTATTATTGGCGCTCACCTGCACACGGCTCATGGATTCAAAACCTTCCGATTTATAAATTACACAATCTTTGCGCATGTATACAACGTGTTCAATCTGCGTATCAATGTGCAGTCTTTTTAACTTCAGTGTATTGGTGTTGTGTTTCATTTCGGTTATTATTAATTCACTGTCTTTTGCCGGTAATCTGATTCTGAACAGCAAGTCAGGACAGGTC
>CAZFCR010000434.1:0-3242 GCA_964517305.1 uncultured Akkermansia sp. | reverse complement strand
TGTGACACCCGGGTTCTTGTATGTTTATATGGAAGATGCAGATCTTCTGTTTGTTAATAATACAGCGCAGATACTCTTTGATACTATAACTCCTATAAAATCTATAGCCAATCAGGTAACAGCATTTTTCAATGGGATATGTGCGCCGGATCAAACTCCCAGATAAAAGCATCTAAAAAAATAATTACAAACAATGCCTATGCTATTGGAGCCATGCAGTTAGGGCCTGACGGCAAAATATATTTGTCACGCTACTTCCAAAACAATCTCGGTGTTATCAGCAACCCAAATGTTTCCGGACCGAATGCTAATTTTCAAAACATTGGCCCTTCACTTGGATCACAGTTTTGTCTGACAGGTCTGCCGAATTTCCCCAGCAACTATCTGCAAAGACCAAAAACCACACCTCTTCCATTCACCTATCAAAACAACCCTTCGTTTTCATGCAAGGACATTGTTTTTAAATTGCCTTTAAACTTAAATACATCGTGCAACAGCGAGGATGGTTTCGTAAATAGTGTATCCTGGGAATTTGGAGACCCTTCAAGCGGACCGGCAAATTTTTCGAGTTCGTCAAATCCCACTCATACATACAATAGCTTCGGCACTTTTCAGGTCAAACTGATCATCAATTATGGCTGCAGGGCCGATACCATAGAGCAACCAGTCAGTGTAGCAGGACCCACCCCTGTATTTAGCGTCGCAGGGCCGAGTCTGGTTTGTAAAGGTGAGATGTTTTATCTGACTGCTGCCGGCGCAGCAACCTATTTGTGGAACTCAGCTACCACCGGATCCTTGTATTCGTCGATCTCCTCACAAAGTGAATTGGTAACAGTTGTCGGCACAAATTCAAGTGGATCCTGTTCACAGTTAAAAACCCATACGGTTACAGTCGCGGAGTGCCTGGGTAAAATGGACTTAAATCCAATCGTAAATCTCTCTTTTGGACCAAACCCAGCCGACAATTTTATTTCTTTTTCGAAAGATCTTGGTATTCAAACATTCGCAATCTATTCGTGCACCGGGATCGAAATTACATCTGGCACGCTAAGCGACAATATGACTATTAACGTTTCTGGACTGGCTAATGGTATGTATCTGATGGAAATAAACGAAAAACCAATTCGAACGAAATTGATAATTAGTCATTAACTTTATTGAGCAAGAAATACTACTGCACTCTTCATCTTCTTTCATTTTCTTATCATTATTAAAGAAAGAAAAGCGAATAAATCGAGACTCGATATTGTAGGTTCTTCTCTTCCATCGACTATTTTTTATCTTTGATATTGCAACTCTATTAAGAAGATTTCCTTATCCACCCAAAAAATGAAACACAAATCATACAATACTCCCCATTCAGGTCAGCAGTCGCAAGTTAAAAATCAGACCATGAAAAGAAGTCACAGCATTTATTTCATCTTTTTCTTATTGGCCATTTGTGTGTTAACCGCCTGCAACAAAAAAAAACTGGCCTATAAAAAAGCGAACCAGATCATTACCTGCAGCAGGGAATCAGGACACGACTCCCTGAGGCTTGCAAATTTACTTGTCGGTCGCTGGCAATGGCTTGATCAGAAAAGTGAAAAGATGTATCAGAAAGCCGACCGTGATGTTTTTATCGACATTCAGCAACAAGGGGTACTTATATTTCATGATGCGGATATGGAGGCAGAAAGAGGAACCTGGAGTTTGTCATCAGGATTCAACACCTTTAGGTTAGAGAACAACCTTGGTAGTGAATTTTTATCCGGCGATGTGTATTTATGCGCCGATGACCTGATTATCACCATGAGAGATCTCGACGGCCTTGAACACCGCTATCAGCGCAGCAAAACTGAATAGTCAACATCCAATCATTACATTCACGAACAAAAAACAACGATCATGATAACAATCAACAACCGCGGAATTAAACTCCGGACCAGTCTTTCATTGTTGCTTTTAATTTTTCCGCTGACCACTTTTTATCTTTGGATTCACGCCTTTAACCAGGGAACAAATCAGCGCGAACGTGTGGATCTGTACCAGTCCTATCTACCTTTTCTGAACCTGACAGGTATTACCATTCTTTCAATGGTATGCTGCGTTGGAGCAATCATTCTAAGCGCACTTTGTTTAAAATTGAATAATATGGGCTGGAGAATTTTAAATATTCTGATCATCCTGGTTTCTTCTTTAAAACTTCTTCTCACGCTTTGGGGCCTCATGTAGCGTTGAACCCTATTTAATCGTGTTTTCATACATTCCTTATAGGATATCCCCGGGATATAGGTACACCTGGCATACACCCTCCATACAGTTGCGACGCAATTTCGTCGCTCCATTATTATATAATCTGCCCCTCCCCAGCTAATTCATCGCCGATTTTTTAAACAGGTTTCAGGAATTTAATCACCGCAACATCAAACGTTCCCTCTGGCCACGAATTATCGCCCAGGGCGAATTACCAGGTGATCGGGGTTTCGCCGAGCTAATTTTGTATTGAAAATCTGATCCTCCGCGCCATGAAAACACCTTTATTTTTCGCCGTCCTCCTGCTCGCCCTTAACATCAATGCTCAAACCATGCAATGGGCAAAACGGGCCGGACTATGGGCTTTTGACCTCGGATACGGCGTGGCCACCGACAATGCGGGCAACGTATACATTACGGGCAAATACGAAATGAATGCCAACTTTGGCGGCACCATTGTGGGCTGCGCGGGCAATCACGATATTTTTGTGGCCAAGTACAGTTCTTCTGGAAATTTTTTGTGGGTAAAAACAGCGGGCGGCACGGGTGGTGATTATGCCCACGCTGTAGCTGTTGACGGCGCCGGAAACGTATATGTCACCGGAGAGATGGAAGGCACCGCTACTTTTGCACCAGGGCTCAGCCTCAGCAGCAATGGCGACAATGATATTTTTGTCAGTAAATACAACACCAATGGCGTGCTGCAATGGGTAAAAAAACTGGGCGGCGGAAAATACAGCGATAAAGGCCTGGGCATTTCTTTATCCGGAGATGGCGGCGTTTACATTACCGGGAAATTTGAAGGCACCGGTAACTTTGCAGGCGTGACCCTGTTGAGCGCCGGAGGCAAAGAAATGTTTCTCGCCAAATACAACACCGGCGGAACCTTTCAGTGGGTAAAACGGGCCGGCGGTTCAGGAAGTGACGAAGGTGCCGCAGTAAGTAACGATGCGGGCGGCAATGTTTATGTTACCGGTGGCCTGGATTGCCGGCGAACAGATCATGCC
>CAZFCR010000433.1:0-3244 GCA_964517305.1 uncultured Akkermansia sp. | reverse complement strand
GGCAAAATATTATTCTCGCACAACAGCGAAATAGTAAGACCAAGTTCACAGGGGTTGACATTGACCCAAAAGTCAAAGAAATTGCCCAAAATAAAAAGAACAAACATGGGATTACATTAAATCTTGACCTCTATGATGGAAAAACATTTCCTTATGCAGACAATTCATTTGATAAAGTATTTAGTTCCTTGGTTTTTCATCATCTTGATAAGGAGTCTAAATTATCCTCCTTGAAGGAAATTTACAGAGTATTAAAACCTAACGGACAACTTATTATTGGCGATTGGGGTAAAGCAAAATCTATAACAATGAGAGTTGCATTCTATGCAGTACAAATCTTTGACGGATTTAAAACAACTAATGACAATGTAAATGGCCTTTTACCAAAGTATATTGAAAAGGCAGGGTTCAAAAAAGTAGCCGAGACAGATTTCATAAACACGACAATTGGCACTTACTCATATTATGGTGCGACAAAAGAGTAATAAAATGCCAGCCTATAACAGCACCTAAAAAAAATGGCGGCTTTATTGGTTATATAAACATTTGTGCATTAAATTTACATTGTGCGGTCAGACAAAGTGGTGTTTCAAAACCGCCACTTCTTTTAGCTGCAAACCGTTATGCGGCATGCGCCCCCGTACGACAGATTGACATTTCGTTAGAATAAGAGTAGAAGCACTCAGTGACAGTTCCTGGTCCGACAGAACAGTAGCACCTCGGTTGACAAGATCTCGGACACGCACTCGGACAGAATTCGTACTTTTAATAATGGCAGGTTTTTAGTTTTTGTCGACACACGAACGGGACTCTGGAAGCAACACATTTGCTGGCCAAGGCAGTCACCAGAGAACTATAAAAGAGCTGCACGTCGCTTTGTATGAAACTATTTTTTATCGATCACTTCAAAGATTTCAAAATTTCCCGGAATGTTTTTGATATCGGAGATAGTCTCAATTTGTTTAACTAAATATTTATCATCAACTCTTGCTTTTGTACTGCTTGAAATTCGGATTTGGCCTTTTTCAGACCTACTCTCAATTCGAGCGGCAAAATTTATATGAGGTCCAACAGCAGTATAATGATCGCGCAATTCTGTTCCCAAATTTCCAACAATAGCTTCTCCAGTATGTACACCGCATCCTAAACCTATATCTATTGCCTGAGGACTATATAAAACCCATTCTTTGAGCCATTTATCATAAACCTTCGCAAACTCATTTCTCATTTCTAATGCTGCATTTAAAGCGTTCGCAGCATCTTCCATACCCTCTTTATCTTTACCATTTAGCGCTCCGAAAATAGCCATTATTCCATCACCAATAAATTTATCCAAAACGCCATTATGTTTAAAAATAACCTGAGAAGCGACTTGGAAATGATCTTTTAAAAAACCAGCAATAAGTGGAGGATGTGCCTTTAATATCTCGCTCAGCAAGGAAAAGCCCCTAATGTCCCAGAAAACAATTGTAATTAATCTATTTTTAGGATTTAAAAGCTCCGGGTTCTTCTCAATTACGCTAAACACCTTTTGATCGAAATACCTTCTTAAAAAATCCAATTTCTTCTGTGATTCTAAAAGGCTCATGGTTGTCTCTCGGAAACGTAAAGCATTTCTAGTTTTGAAAACTATTTCTTGCTCGGTTTTTACGCCAGGTGTCCCCTTTTCAAGACAATCAAAGGCTCCTAATTCAAAGGCTTTATACCTATCCAATTTTCTTTCATAAGCTGTTACAATAATGACCATTATTAATGGATCTTTCTCTTTCGCGGCCACAAGAACATCGATACCTGAATTTTCAGTCAACATCATTAAGTCGGTTATGATAACATCTATTCCTTGGTTACTGTTTAAAAAAGACCGTGCTTCATTTTCATTTTTTGCTAAGAAAATATTTGCAGCTACAGCCGCGTCTTGGAGAGCCAATTTATAGCCATTGAGATTATACTCTTTATCATCTACTATTAAGATATTCGCCATTTTACTTTTTAATTGTTTTAGTGGTTATTGCACCTGGTAAGATTATCTCAAAACAGGCACCCTTATCAGCGATACCCTTTTCTACGATCATTCCACCCTGCAATTCAATTAACTTTTTGACCATTGATAATCCTAAGCCTGTGCCGTGTTGATAAGTAGAAAAAAAGGCGGTAAAGATTCTCTCTTTGTTTTCGTCTTTTACACCACAGCCATTATCGGAAAAGACAATTTTAACCAGTAGAATCTGTGGCAACGGTAAATCCGAAGCTTCCTTTTTGATCACTCTTTTTAAACTAATAGTAAGTACCCGATCATTTTTATCAAACCAGTGTAAAGAATTAGCGACTAATTCATTAAAACATTCGGCCATCCTTACCGGATCTACCAAACATTCAGGCAACTCCTTTTCTATTTCTATTTTTACTCTGACTCCTTTTTCCTCCGCAATTTTACAGGCGTTTTCAATAATATGTACAATATTTGTTGGAACAGCGTTTATTTCTTCGATTTTAGTCAACGATTTAAATTGCGCAATTACAGATTTTGATTCTTCAATTGTCTTATCCATTTGCGCGGCAATTTCTGATGCTTCCTTAGTGTCACCAATTAGTAATCGTCTCTTTAATCCTTGCAAGTAGGTATCTGTTGCATCCACAGGATTACCAAGTTTATGTGCCGCCTTGAATGCAACTTCCTTCCAAACAGCTTCCCTTTCTGCCGCGATTCTCTTCTTCTTTTCTTCTTCAATAGCGGCAGTAGCTTTTAATAAATTCTCAGAGAGCTTAATATTCTCAGTATAAAGTTGTTCCGCGCTTTTTCTGTATTTTGATTCAACACCTGAATTTTCTGAAAAATACTTGAATGCAATTTGTGGATATGACTGAATTAATTTCGTTAAATGGTTTTGGTCCCATGCCCTTATCCTGATGTTAACTGGAAACCTTCTATTCCTAAATTGATGTTCGGAACGTTCTATTTTTCTTTCAATGCTTTCTTGATTTTCTGACTCCCTTAACATAAAAAGCATTGTAATTGGCGAATCAGAACGAAATCGAAATTTGTTCTTGGAAAACAGGTCGGGACCATCATACAGTCTCTGGATTCTATTTAATAAAAATTCAGGTTCATAAATCGACATCTCCAAAAGCCGGTCTGGCGGTGCCTTATTTCCTATCACAAACAGCCACAACTCCTGATATTCGAATCCATCTGGATCTTTCTTGGGCAATGTAGCAACCATGTCTATTTCTTTTAATTCTATTC
>CAZFCR010000432.1:0-3250 GCA_964517305.1 uncultured Akkermansia sp. | reverse complement strand
TGATGACACCGCTGCCGTAAGTACCAAACCAGATGGATCCGTCGGGCGCTGTGGCGGCGCAGGAAGCGGCGAGGTGTTTTAATTCAGGAAGATCCGATGTTATTTTTTTACCCAGTTCGTCTGACATCACCGTGCAAATACCATCGGGACTTCCCGTCCAGAGCACTTTTTCTTTGTCCTTTGCCAGCGCCACTATCCGCAGATCTTTCAGACCCTGTTCCCTTGAAATAAAGTGGTATCGTTTTTCGCACAGAAGGCTGATGCCTTTTTTGGAGGCAAGCCAGGCCTGACCTGACCTGTCAATAAAAAGGGAATTGATCGCATTGATCTGCAAAGGTTCATACGAATGAACGTTCAGAATGCCGTTGCTGATGCGCAGCAGTCCGTTTTTTTCTGTGCCTATAAAAATAGTGTTGTTACCGGCGTTACTGGCATTTATTACGGTGCCCAGCGTCCAGTTGGTAAAAAAAGGATGGCGGTCGGTTTTTTTTGTAGCGGGATCATAAAAACACAATCCTGAGTCCTGCATGGAGATGAGCAACTTTGAGCCGCTGAAACGGATATCTCTTACAATGTTATCGGGTAAACCGTTTTTATCTGAAAGTATTTCGTAAACAGGCTGGGTACCGAGCGCTGATATGCCGGTGATACCAGCATCCGTGCCGCACCATATCCTCGAACTGCTGTCGGTGGCCAGCGTATAAATCACATCGTCGCTGAGTCCGTCGCCGGTGCTAATATGTTTTAATGTTTTGTTGCCATACACAAAAAGACCGTTGCCGTAAGTACCGATGCAGATCTGCCCGCTGGCCTGACAAAACGAGGTGATCCTCGCATCGTTTGATTTCAGGGAAACAGAATCAAGCCGGCCATTTTGAAAAGAAAAAACTTTTCCCTGCCTGGTTCCGATCCAGAGGGTGTTTTGCTGATCCTGGAACAAAGCAGTGATGTTGTTTTTGAGCGGAGCATTGGCCGGGAAGGAGTTTGCTGAGCGGCCATCAAAACGAAACAAACCTTCTTCCGTGCCAAGAACCAGAAAACCCTGCTGATCCTGGATGATCACGTTGACACCCACATGTTTTTTACCGGTGAGTGAAAAATAATTTTTTACCTGGAACTGGGCCTTTAATAAAGTGGAGATGAGCAGACCCGTTAAAACAATATGGCGGCGCTTCAGCAAGCGATTACACTTTTGGTTTTAACACTGCGTTCACTTCAACCAGAATGATGGAAGCTATTTTCTGGTTAACGACCTTGGGAACCCTGATGTTATGATCTTCAAGGGGAACTTCGAAATCGGTATCGATGCTGATCTCCTTGTCTTTAATGTGGATCTTCACCTTCACGATTTTTTCTTTGTCAGTGCCGTGGATGTTAAAGATGCCTTTGGCTCTTACAACTGTAATTCCGGGTTTACTAAAATCAATGTCCTCAATGATCTTGCCTTTGAACGTGGCTTTCGGAAACTTAGCGGTTTCCATGTAGTTCTCACGAAAATGTTCTTTTTGTAAGCCGCTGTTAAAGCCTTCAAAAGTATCGATGTCGATGGAGAATGCTACATTTTTGGTTGCGCAGTCGATCACTCCGGTAGTTTTGTGTGATTGTGCTTTTATCAGTTCAAGGGGTGCTTCCGATGTAAAACGGGTAACGCCATCGCGGCAGGTAAATACCTGGCCTGCACAAACGCCCGTGATCAGAAAAAAAAGATACACTAAACCCTTCATTGTGGTAAAAGTATGAATAATGTTTAAATATGCAAGTCCCGCGTTTAACCGAGCGCCTGGGCAAGATCAGCGAGCAGGTCGTCAACATCTTCAACGCCAACGCTCAAACGAAGGAGGTTGTCGGTAACACCCACTTTTTCTCTTTCCGCGGCGGGAATCGATGCGTGGGTCATGGTGGCCGGATGGTTGATCAGCGATTCAACACCACCAAGGCTCTCGGCCAGCGAAAACACTTTAAAGGAAGCTGCGATCTTAAATGTATTGTCTTTGCTTTTATCTTTTAATTCAATGGAGATCATGCCGCCAAAATCATGCATTTGTTTTTTGGCGATCTCGTGGTTCTTGTGATCAGGGAAACCAGGCCAGTAAATCTTTCCGACTTTTGGGTGTGTTTTTAAATATTCGGCAATGATACGGCCATTGTAACAATGACGTTCCATGCGCAGGTGCAGGGTTTTAATGCCTCTCATCACAAGAAATGCATCCATGGGACCCGGTGTGGCACCGCAGCTGTTGTGAATAAATGCCAGCTGTTCGTAAAGACTGTCACTATTGGTTACCAGCGCGCCCATCACCACATCACTGTGTCCGCCCAAGTATTTGGTAACGCTGTGCATCACAATGTCGGCGCCCCATTTGAGCGGATTCTGAAGATATGGCGACGCGAAAGTATTGTCTACCGCAAAAAGCAATTTGTGTTTTTTGGCAATGAGGCCGCAGGCTTCCAGGTCCATGATCTGCATGGTGGGATTGGTGGGCGTTTCAACCCAGATGAGCCGTGTTTTTTCATTCACATATTTTTCGATGTTGCTGGCATCGGTCATGTCAATGTAATGAAATTTGATACCGAAGTTCGCAAACACCTTGCTGAACATGCGGTAACTTCCGCCATAAAGGTCATCGCCGGTGATCACCTCATCGCCGGGACGAAGCAACTTTACAACCGCGTCAATGGCGCCCATGCCGCTGCTGAAACAGAGACAGTATTTGCCGTTTTCAAGCGCCGCGATGTTATGCTGCAGCGCATCGCGTGTTGGATTTTTTCCGCGGGCGTAGGCGTAGCCTTTGTGTTTACCGGGATATTCCTGCACATAGGTGCTGGTCTGGAAAATCGGTGTCATGATGGCACCGGTTGTAGGATCAGGCTCTGCGCCAGCGTGAATGGCTTTTGTGCCGAATTTATATTTTGAAGTATCGTTCATGAGAATTTGATTTATGTTGTTATCGTGTTACCTGTTCTTTGATATGAATGTAAGTTTTTTTAATGCCTTCTTCTATGCTGGTGAGCTGAAGCCCCGGCATGGCATTTTTAATGCGCGAATTATCGAGTAAAATTTTTGAATTGTCGCTGCTGCGCGTGGCCTTATAATTGATCTCAAATTTTTCTTTCACCACTTTCTGCATGATCTTCACCAGGTCGTTGATTGACAAAGTGTCGTTTGACGCGAGGTTAAAAGTATTGCTTGTACTGATGTCGGACACACTTGAAAAGGCCAGCATACGGGCTACATCAGAGATGTATACGT
>CAZFCR010000431.1:0-3251 GCA_964517305.1 uncultured Akkermansia sp. | reverse complement strand
TTTTTTTTGTGACTTATGTTTCTTTTCGAGCCAATTAACGAAATTAAACAAAGTGGCTTTGAATTTCCCCGCTTTATAGATCAAAGAAGGTGCATGCTGCGCACGCTCACGAGCAAGATCAGAAACAGTTTGAGAAGCTCAAACGCAATGAAAAAAAGATGAAGGGGCGAGGGGTCGGTTTTGATGCCGTTGATGCGTTTGATGGCCCGTTTATCAAGCACCGGCAAAAGCCACACCGTTTGTAAAAGCAGAATAAAAACAGCCCCCGGAAAATGGAAAGAGGAAAGCGCCGTTTGATCTGCATCAGACAAAAGGCTGGCGCTTAGGATGGTGAGCGCCAGGGCCCATTCCAGTCTGTTGAGGGCTTTAAATACAAGCCGTCCGATGTTGAGGCCGATGGTTGTGGTGACCCCGGGCGCCCGGAACTTGAGCCAGGCTTCTAAAAAACTGATGGCAAATACGCTCCCCGCCCAGAAAGCGGCACAGAGGGCGGTGACAATCGCGGGAGCCTGTTCCATTTATCTGATCAGTTTCTCAGGATGTTGCTGAAAATAGCTCAGCTTGTGCTGAAACAGTTCAGCCATTTTATTGGCACGCCAGAGGGCTTCGGCTGCTACCTCACCTTCGAAGAGTTCGCTGATGGTAGCATTAAAAATGGCCAGCCAGCGGCTGAAATGTTCAGCTGTGAGTGGAAGCACGGCATGAGGCGGGAAAGGGCTGCCCTGGTACGTGCGCTCTTCCAGGAGGACTGTCTGCCAGAAACGGTACATCTTTTCGAGGTGCGCAGGCCAGTGCTGACCGATGGTTTTTTCGAAAACTGGCGCCAGCAATGTATCCTGCCTCACTTTATCATAAAAGGTGTCTACCAGCAGTTGGATGTCGCTGAGTTCTTTAATTTGTTTTGGCATTATTATGGAAGGTTACTGAAAATGATGGCAAGATTCACGATGATGCTGAGGTAAAAGGTGCCCAGGCTCCATCTGCCGCTCATTTGTGAGATAAACACAGCGTTGCTGCCCATGGTAATGGCCGCGCAGGTGGAAAGTAACAGGGTGCTCGCGTCGTTCATCAGGATCATCATACAGGCTATAGAGCCGAGACAGCTCTGAAGTGTGAGCAAAATGGCCATCCAGCCAAAACGGGCTTTTTCAAATGCCTCTGCCTGCCGTGAAAAAAGGCCTGAAAGGTTTGTTTTTTTGTGTGCAGTCTGGTTGGCCGCTGTAACTGAGATTGGATTGAGTGTTTCCATGTTGTTTGTTTTTTATATTAATATTAAAAGACTATTTTGTCCGGTATTATTTCAAAAAAAATCAGCGTTTCAAAAATGTCAGCCCGGTAGTTAATCCGGTTGAAAGTTCAAACAGCGTTGTGCTCTCGAGCATACGACGCAACCGGGCGCGTATGATGGCGAACTTTTCGTGAACGGGACAGGGTTTTGACTCGGAACACTCTGCCAGTCCCAGTCCGCAGCCTTTATAGATCTGATCGCCGTCGATGGCGTAAACGATCATGCTCAGTTTTACCTGGCGCATCTTTTTTAAACTGATGTCGAATCCCCCGTGAGGACCTTTCACGCTTTCAATAATGTCGTTTTTCACAAGCTGCTGAAGGATCTTAGCAGTAAAGGCCTCGGGCGAACCAATCTCCTGGGCAATGTCTTTAAGACTGGCCCTTTGTTGTTCCCGCGACTGAAGCGAGATATAGATGGCGGCACGTATGGCGTATTCGCAGGCTTTTGAAAACATATTAATTGTTTGTAAAGATAATAAATATTTTAATTTCGGACAAATTTATCCGAAGTTATTTCTTCCGTTCCGTGTGTTGTGTTACAGAGGTTTCTGGCTTCATCCTGGAGTTGCCGGAGCCGTTTTTCAGTGAGGCCTGCCATCGTCAGCACTTTTTCGTCGCGGTAGATGTCGCGCACCAGCACATGATTTTTTGCCAGTAAAAACTGTTTTTCCTGTCTGGTTAAAGTATTGAGGCAGGTGAGCGGGTAAAGGCCCGAGCGGTCGATGATCTCCCTGAGCGAATTGCCTGCAGGATAGTCCCAGCTCAGCAGTTTCATGCCTTTGCATAGCGCGTAAGCGATGGCGTCTGCTGTAAATTTTGAATTGGTGGCCACCCAGCCGCTGAAGTTTTTACCGGCCTGCATAAGTTGTCCGCCTGCAAGTACATCTTCAAAACGCGCCTGTATGTACAGCGGTGTTTTTACATCTACGGCTATCCCGGCCCGGTTGCCGTACTTGCATTCTACCAGGAGCAATTCATTCTTTTTGTGACCAATTACATCAATTTCATGGCTCACACACTGTCCGGCCACTGTCTGGTCTACGAGCACTTCATAACCTTCGTGTTCGATCAGTTTGCCAATAAATTTCTCAAAGGGGAATCCCGAAGGACCTAGTTCCATGATGCCCCGTTTCAGGTGGTAGCGTGCCGCATGGGGTTTCGAGAATTTTCGGAGCAGCCTGAACGCCTCGCTGTAAATTTTTTTTGTACTGATGCCTTTGTAGAGCCTGGGTTCCAGTTCGGAAATCAGCGCATCTATCTCACCGGGGGTAGCCTTCGCTTTTTCAAGCGAACGCCGGAGTTTTTTTACCGAAAAAGGCTCCGTCTCTCCCGAGGCCTTTGTTACTAGAATGTCTTTTTTCATTAATCAGCATTCAAAGGTAAGATTTAGCATTTAATTCCTGACTGATTTTAGTCTTCTTGCATTGCCCCTGATACTGATTCTTGTTATGCCGCGTTCGGTTTAATATTTGTATTTTTAAAAAAATATTTTGGTATGACATATTTAACACACGAAGTAGTTTTGACATTTATCCTTCGCGTCATCCTGGGCATTCTATTCTTTTTTCAGGGTTACGATAAGGTTTTTAAGTTGGGAATAAGCGGTGTCCGTTCTTTTTTCAGGGAAGAGATGAGGGGTAAAAACATTCCGGACGGGCTGCTTGGATTTTCGGCTTACCTCACTTCTTATATTGAACTGATAGGAGGAGCCCTGCTGATTGTGGGTCTTTTTAAAACCTGGGCACTTTATTTTTTAGGTCTTGATCTCATCATCGTTTGCGGAGCCTTTAGCCTGCTTAAACCCATGTGGGACATGCAATTGCTTTTTCCACGGCTTTTATTGCTGGCCATGTTACTTTACCTGCCGTGTGAATGGGACCTGATTTCGCTCGACCAACTGCTGTCCGGTTTAACTCAACCGGAATAGACAGTTCTGGTAATGCGTTAGATATTTAATAACT
>CAZFCR010000430.1:2315-3261 GCA_964517305.1 uncultured Akkermansia sp. | reverse complement strand
TCATAGTTCTGCTGCTTACCTTCTCTTTTGGTCCTGCGTTCTTTGCCCTCATCAATACCGGTATAAAAAACGGTTACCGTCCCGGTTCACTTCTGGCAACAGGCATTGTGCTCAGCGATTTTCTGGTGTGTCTCCTCATCATTCTGCTGGTGCATCTTGGTGCCACCGAGCTCATTCATGATGAAAAAAATCAACGATTTATGGGGATCATGGCCGGAACCGTTCTTGTAATTTTTGGCACTGTTCATTTCAGGAAACCTCTTCCGGCAAAAGAAACCACCATCGACATCAGCGGACCCTCGGCCACGAATATGTTATTAAAGGGATTTTTTCTTAACAGTCTTAATCCCGCGGTGTGGCTGCTCTGGCTGGGCAACGTAACGGCGGTAAGTAAAACCATGAACTACCAGGTGTGGCGCATGGTGCTGTATTTCAGCATTACACTCGGCCTGGTTTTACTGGTGGAACTGGCCAAAGTATCGGCCGCCAACAAACTCAAAAAAGTACTGACCCCCCGAACCATGTACCTCGTGAACATCATCACCGGCGGACTGCTCGTGGTGTTTGGTCTGGTATTAATTTATAATCACTACTTTGAAAACACATGAGCGAAGAAGACCTGGAAAAATTTAAACTTAAACTCGCTGAAAGCATGAGCTTTCCGGGTGTTTACATGTTTAAGTTCATCATTACCAGCGAGCACCGGAACATTGCCCTCGTTGAAAACCTGTTTGGTCCGGAAGCGGACCTGCTCACCAAAGAAAGCGGAGGTGGCAAATATACCAGTGTAACCGCAAAACAAGTGGTAATGAGCGTGGAAGAGATCATTGAAGTGTACAAAAAAGCTTCGCTGATCAAAGGCATCATGTTTTTATAATAAAAGACATGGAACATTCACTGACATCCGACCAGTTAACCGTAACAATAAAAACGCAGGGCGCTGAAA
>CAZFCR010000430.1:0-2305 GCA_964517305.1 uncultured Akkermansia sp. | reverse complement strand
TCAACAGCGTAAAAAACAAGAACGGCGTTGAATTTATTTGGGAAGCCGATAAAAATGTATGGCCACGGCACGCGCCTGTACTGTTCCCCATCGTGGGCCGGCTCAAGAACGACAGTTATACTTTTAACGGCAGCAGTTACAAAATGAGCCAGCATGGTTTTGCGCGCGACAGGGAATTTGTGTGCATACATGACGAAGCTGACAAACTCATCTTTGAGCTGAAATCGGACGAACAAAGCCTGGCTGTTTACCCCTTTGAATTTGTGTTCCGGATAATTTACCGCCTTCACGGCAACACACTCGAAACCACTTATCAGGTAAAAAACCCGGGGAATAAAACCCTCTTTTTCAGTGTGGGCGCGCATCCCGGCTTCAGGTGCCCTTTATTGCCGGACGAAAAATTCGAGGATTATTATCTGGAGTTTGAGCACGACACCCTGATGCAGACCAGTCTTGAAAACGGACTGAGATCGGCCACCACAAAAATAACACCGCTGGTAGGTAAAAAACTGTTTCTTTCCGCTGAGCTGTTCAACAACGATGCGCTGGTGTTTGAAAACCACCAGATCAACCATCTCAACCTCGTTTCCTCTGTTACCGGACACCGCATCAGCGTAGAGAGCGTAAACTGGCCATATTACGGCATCTGGTCGAAAAAAGGCTGCACGTCATTTGTTTGCCTGGAGCCCTGGTTTGGCATCACCGACGATGAAGAAAGTACAGGAGAACTCGATAAAAAAGACGGCATTATCCCTTTGTCGCCTCATTCAGAATTCAACTGCAGCTTTAATCTGAGCTTTCATTGATTTTGTTAATTTTCTCTATTTCAAGTGGTTGATTCTCTGGTGAAATCCGGAAAAATCCGTATTTTTGCCCTCCTAAATTTATAAAGCAATGAATATTACTAAGCACGATATTGACAACCTGACTGCCGAGATCAAAATTAAACTGAGCCCTGAAGATTACGAAACCAAAGTAAACGAAGGCATTAAAAAAGTTCAAAAGCAGGCCAATATGCCTGGATTCCGCCCGGGAAAGGTTCCTGCCGGTTTGATCAAAAAACAATACGGTACGCAGATCATGGTTGATGAAATCAACAAACTGCTTAACGATACCATCTACAAATACATTGAAGAAAACAAAATTGACATTCTTGGAAATCCTTTACCTAAGGACCAGACCCAGGTTGATTTTGCCGCGCAGAAAGATTTTGAGTTTACCTACGAACTGGGTCTCGCGCCTGATTTTAACGTGAACCTCGATCAGAAAAACACCTTCACTTACAAAACTGTAAAGGTAGATGAAGAACTGGTTGACAAATACGTTAAAGATGTTCGCCGCAATTATGGCAAGCCCGCCACGCCTGAAGTATCAGGTGAAAAAGACGTGATTTTTGTAGACATCAACGAACTGGATGAAACCGGCGCTATTAAAGCCGGCGGTATCTACAAAAGCACCAGTGTAAGTTATGAGCGCACCAAAAACGAAAAAGGCCGCGCCAAACTTCTTGGTTTGAAAAAAGACGATAAAGTGGTGATCAACATCAACGAACTTTATGAAAGCGCGGTTGATAAAAGTGTTTCACTTGGCATCGATAAAGAACTCGCTGAAACCGCTAACTGCGATCTTCAGCTGACCGTTAAAAATATTTCGCGTCTTGAAGAAGCCGAAATGAACCAGGAATTATTTGACCGTGTTTACGGTGAAGGGAAAGTTACAACTGAAGAAGAATTCAGGAACAAGATCCGCGAAGAACTCGCGCTGATGTTCAAAGCCGATTCGGAAAGATTTTTAAAAGCGGAGGTTGAAAAAAACCTGGTTGAAAACATTAAACTGCAGCTGCCTGACTCATTCCTCAAACGCTGGCTGATGGCGGTGAATGAAAAACCAATTACCCAGGAAGAACTCGAAAAAGATTATCCGAATTACGCGAAAGCCATGCAATGGCGTTTGATCGAAAACAAGATCATTAAAGACAACAACATTAAAGTTGAGTCTGACGAAGCCCGTGAGGAAGCAAAAGCCTATATCAAAAGCGAATACGCGCGTTATGGTCAGGTACCAAGCGATGAGGATCTCGAAAAAATATCAAAAGACCTGTTGAGCAAAGAAAAAGAAGCGCAGAAGATCTTCGAAAACCTTTACAGCAAAAAAGTGCTTGATCTTATTAAAGAAAAATGCACGCTGCAATCGCGCGAAGTGAGTTACGATGAGTTTTTCAAAAACAACTAATTGTTACCTTTAAAAAACAAGGAGGCTGTCTCAAAAGTGAGGCGGCCTTTTTTTATAACTAATGTTTTTATTA
>CAZFCR010000429.1:0-3264 GCA_964517305.1 uncultured Akkermansia sp. | reverse complement strand
AACCCGGAATGAAACTGAATTTTAAAACAGGTGTTGAGTATTTTTCCAATGGACACACCGATCCCGTGATGGCCTATCTCTCGACTGATTTTAACGGGTTGAATTTCACAACAGCCAACTGGACCCCACTCAAAACGGCCGTTTACGCAGGGGCCACAGACCCCTATTATACCGGCGCTACAGGACTGATCAGTTCAGGAAACATTGACCTCAGTTCACAGGACATCCTGAAAAATCACCAGGGTAATTTTTTTATCGCGTTCCGTTATGCAGGCACACCCAATCACACCACCAATATTTATCTTGATGATGTGCTTGTACAGTGATCAGACAAATCAGGCCAGCAATACTTTTTTTGCTGATGCGAGAATATCTTCCGCCGTTTTGCGATCCGCAGCTTCTGCATACACCCTCAGAACAGGCTCTGTTCCGCTGGCGCGGATCATCATCCAGGTATTATCATCGAAGAAAAATTTAAAACCGTCGAGATCCTCAACACGGCTTACTTTGTAATTTCCGAATTCGGTATATGAACCACTCTTACAGTTCTGAAGCACCTTCGCTTTTATTTCCTCGCTGATGTGCAGATCATTTCTTTCGAAACAAAATGTACCTGTGATCGCATAAACCTCTTCAATGAGTTCATTGAGCGACTTCCCTGTCTTGGCCATAAATTCCCAGATGGTTAAACCTATCCAGATGCCATCGCGCTCGGGAATATGGCCTTTGATGGCAATGCCTCCGCTCTCTTCTCCTCCCACCAGCACATCTTCTTTCACCATGATGCTGCAGATGTATTTAAATCCGATTTTTACCACATCCAGCGGCAGACCATAGTGTTTACAAATGTTACGGATCTTAACTGTGGTACTGAATGCCACAACCACTTTACCACTTTGTTTTTTATACTTAACGAGGTAGTGAATCAGCAAAAGGATGATGTGGTGCGAATCAACAAAATTACCTTTGTTGTCGTAAAGCCCGAGCCTGTCGGCATCACCATCGGTAGCGAGCCCGCAGGAAATATTTCCCTGAGCCTTTATAAAATTACTGAACTCAATCAGATTTTTATGAATTGGTTCGGGCGCTTGTCCGTTAAATCCCGGGTTGTGATCACAATGCAGTTTAGGCATATCGGGAAACAATCGTTTCATTACACGCTGACCCGCGCCATACATGGCATCGTAAGCAAGAATCAGTTTCGCGTCCTTAATGGCTTTTAAATCAAAACTTTTTTCAATGTGGCGGATGTACATGTCCTCAAGAGGCGCTTCCTTCAAAAATCCTTTTTGCTCTGCATCTTTCAGATTCAGTGTCTGCCATCCAAACGCGGCTGAATCCTGGATCATGTCTTCGATTTCCTGAACCTGTTCAGGCACAAGCGGTCCGCCATAACTGCCTTTTATTTTATAACCGTTATAAGATGGCGGGTTATGACTGGCAGTGATGATGATCCCGAGATCGGCTTTGTATTCAACCGTTCCGAAAGAGATCATGGGTGTGCTTACAAAATCTTTAGCAAGAAAAACCTTGATGCCGTGCGAAATAAAAACCTTTGCGGTGACTTCACAGAAAAGTTCACCTGCGAAACGGCAATCGTGACCGAGTACCACGCTGGCATTCGGATTTTTTTTAACAAGCCATTTGGCTGTTGCTTCGCTCACGCGCGCAACGTTCTCTACTGTAAAATCGTGTGCAATGATGGCCCTCCATCCGTCGGTACCGAATTTAATTTTAGTTGTTGTCATCTTAAAAAAATTATTAAAACAGGAACGCCGGACTTGCCGGCGCTCCTTGTTAAGTTTATCAGGCAATTCCCACGCCGTGGCAGTTTTTATATTTTTTACCGCTGCCACAAGGACAAGGATCATTGCGGCCTATTTTGGCGTCCACCCTGATGGGTTGTGGTTTAGGTTTCTGCTGCGCGTTCTGTTCTTCAACCGCGTTCTCGTTCCTGGTTTCTGTTAACTTTTCCTTTTTAGGAGGAGGTGCCTGTTGTGTAAACCTTTGTTGTTGCTGCTGTTGCTGACCTTCGTTAGGCAAAGTTCCTTTCATCAGGAAAGAGATCACTTCCTTGTTACTCTTCGCGATCATTTCTTTAAAAAGATTAAAGGACTCCAGCTTATAAATAACGAGCGGATCTTTCTGTTCCAGCTGCGCATTCTGTACGGCCTGTTTGAGGTCATCGAGTTCGCGTAAATGTTCTTTCCACGAATCGTCGATCATTGCCAGTACAACCGCTTTTTCAAAACCGAGCACCAGTTCGCGGCCTCTTGTTTCGTAAGCGCGTTTTAAATTGGTCATTACCTGAACACCACGGATACCATCAGTGAAAGGTGTTACAATATTTTCAAATGAATTACCCTGGTTGGTAAACACATCTTTCACCACAGGAAATGCCTGCTCCGCGATAAAGTGTGTTTTTTCGATATAATGTTTCTGCGCGGCATCAAATAACTCCTGGGTAAGGTCGTGGGTTCTTCCGCTGTTGAACTGCTGCTCAGTAAACGGACTCTGAATACCGAAATTTTTAAGGCACTCCAGGTCAAAACCTTCGTAATCTTTTTGCGCCTGGTATTCCTCCACGAGGCTTTCAGATACTTCGTAGATCATATTGGCGATGTCGATGCTCAGCTTATCGCCATACAAAGCGTTTTTACGGCGTTTGTAGATCACTTCACGCTGGGCGTTCATTACGTCGTCATATTCGATCAAACGCTTACGGATACCGAAGTTGTTTTCCTCTACTTTTTTCTGTGCACGTTCGATGCTTTTGGTGATCATGCTGTGCTGGATCACTTCGCCTTCTTTTAATCCCATTCTGTCCATGAGAGAAGCAATGCGTTCGCTTCCGAACAGACGCATGAGGTTATCTTCAAGACTTGCAAAAAACTGTGAGCTTCCCGGATCACCCTGGCGGCCTGCACGACCGCGGAGCTGCCTGTCAACGCGGCGACTTTCATGCCTTTCAGTACCAATGATGGCCAATCCACCGGCTTCCTTCACGCCAGGCCCGAGTTTAATATCCGTACCACGACCAGCCATGTTGGTAGCAATGGTTACAGTGCCTGCTTTGCCAGCCTCCGCAACAATTTCAGCTTCTTTGGCGTGTAATTTGGCGTTGAGTACATTGTGTTTGATGTTGCGCAATTTTAACATGCGGCTCAATAATTCAGAGATCTCAACCGAAGTGGTACCAACGAGAACCGGACGCCCTGCGTTCACCAGTTTAACGATCTCTTCGATCACCGCGTTGTACTTCTC
>CAZFCR010000428.1:0-3295 GCA_964517305.1 uncultured Akkermansia sp. | reverse complement strand
ACTATTCTTCATCAGCCACAGTGGGAGATGCCTCGATGAGCGCCACAGGCAGTATTGATGGCTTTATACTCCGGCTCAACGGAGCGGGAACCACCGATATGATCATACAGATTGAAGGGCCTGGCGATGAATATGTAAAATCAGTTGACGTCGATCAGTGGGGAAATTTATACGCTACGGGTATTTATGACACACTAAGCATAATGAATTCAGACACCTTGCACGGAACCGCAAAAACAAATTATTTCCTGGCGAAGTTCGACAGTCTCGGAAATACTATCTGGCAAAGCACAGGAACACAAAAACAGCTCGGAGTACGGGGAACAATTGTTAGTGTGCAGAAAAACGGCAATTCGGCTTTTGTAGTAGGCTATGCGAGCGGTTCTGGCCTGTCTGGGATAGATTCTGTATACTTCAGTAACTCAGATATATATTTGCAAACTGGCCCGCCACATGGCTATTTTGTCGCAGAGTACAATGGCAACGGCGTCCTGTTGTCGGTAAAAAAGTTTTACGGCGGCAATCACTGGGACTTTACCGATATTGATGTGGACAAAAACGGAAATCTTTTCCAGGCTGATCTGAACCATTATTCGGGATTCTGGATTAGAAAATACTCTCCTGGTTTTATTTTGCAGTGGAGTCACTACATCAAACCAAAAATTATTGGACTGCATCTCTCGGACATTGAAGTTGATCATGCCGGTAATCTGTATGTCACAGGCAGTTTCTCCGGTAAAATATTTTTTCCAGGCGACACGCTTGAAAATGAAGCCAACATTCAAAATCCCTTATTGTACACATCTTACGTAGCCCGGTTTAATAGCACCGGCGCATTTCAGTGGCATTTAAAACTTGATGGCAATAACGACAATGCGGCCATCCAAATTAGCTGTGATACTCTTGGTAACGTTTTTATGACAGGCGCATTCAATGACACACTGAGCTCTGAAAATTTCGTTATTCCAGCGTTAAAAAAGACTGATCAATATTTTGGGAAAATAAACAGTTTAGCCGTCCCGCTAAGTTTTAAAGAAATTGAGTTTTTTGATTCGTATCGCCTTTTCCCGAACCCAACTCCGGGTCTTGTGACCATAAAGGCATTGCAGTTTAAATCGAAAAATCCGGTTGACTTATTTGTGTACAATTCAAAAGGACAATTTCTTTTTAACCAAAAAGTGAATTCTGAAACCGCGAACATTGATCTCTCTCAGCAACCAATTGGAATGTATTTTCTTCATCTAAAAGGCGCCGGCACAATCCAAACTTTTAAAGTGATAAAAGAAAATTAAGTTAGACATCAGACTTGGTATCCAACAACCCCAGCGCCTCATCCTCCTTTTGTCTCATCAGCGCCGCGGCTTTTTTTGTTTTATCCTTGTAACCGCAAAGGTGCAATACGCCGTGAATAATCACACGATGAAGTTCTGTCTTAAATTCGGTTTTAAATTTTCCGGCATTCTCGCGAACACGTTCCACACTGATGATGATATCGCCCGAAACAACATTACCCTCACAGTAGTCAAAAGTAATGATGTCGGTATAAGTGTCGTGATCTAAAAACTGAATATTGGTTTTAAGCAGTTCTTCGTCGCTGGTAAAAACAAAATTAATCTGTCCCTGCTTTTTGCCCTCGCGTTCAATAATGGACTTGATCCAACGTTTAACGGAAGTGCCTTTTTTTAATTTAAAATCAATGTCCTGCGACTGGAATACGATGGCCATTACAAATCAATAGTATCTTTAACAATCACAGGCAGCTCACCGTTGTTGTGGCTGCGAATGAGCTGCTCCACATGGCGGAGCGAAAGTTTGTATTCCTGCATGCCTTCAAAAAAGGCCGCCTGCTGCTGCCGGCCAGCGGTTAAAATCCTCGCTGCTTCCTGCTGTTCATGCAGGAAATTTTTATCAAGGATGTTCAGGTTAACTGCGCGTGCGCGCACATCTTTCGATAATTTCTGAAGTTGTGAATTGAGTGCAAACGATCGCTCACGTAAGACAGACCTGTTAAAGGCATAGGCTTCGAGCTTTTTTCCGCTGTTGTAAAAATGAAGCAATTCATCCGCAGCCTCTTTTGAAATCGTATCCTTTACGTTGAGTTCTACAAAACGGCTGTAATAGGTGAAACGGGACAAAGCTTTGTTCAGGCTGATGGTATCTGTTTTATCCAGCTCGGCCACCAGCGCACTGAGGGCGCCGCTGAGACTATCGACACTTTTTGCGCGCTGTTCATACACACCCGATTTATTGCAGGATGGTAAAACCATCAGCAGCAACAACAAACCGGCAAGTGTATGAATAAAATATTTCATTAACTGATGGTATCAAAACCACAATAAGGCACCAGCACTTTTGGAATGACAATGCCTTTTTCTGTCTGGTTGTTTTCCAGCAAAGCAGCCACAATGCGCGGGAGGGCCAGAGCACTGCCGTTTAAGCTGTGTGCCAGTTGTGTTTTGCCTTTTTCATCACGGTAACGGCATTTCAAACGGTTGGTCTGAAAGGTTTCGAAATTGCTCACGCTGCTTACTTCCAGCCAACGTTGCTGCGCGGCGCTCCACACTTCCATGTCATAAGTCAGCGCGCTGCCAAAACTCATATCGCCGCCACATAATTTAAGTGTGCGGAAAGGCAGTTCAAGTTCCTGCAAAAGCGAAGCTACATAATCGCGCATTTCTTCCAGCACTTCATAACTTTTTGATGGGTGCGCTATCTGCACGATCTCTACTTTATCAAACTGGTGCAAACGGTTGAGACCACGCACATCTTTGCCATAGCTGCCAGCCTCGCGGCGGAAACAAGGCGTATAGGCGCAGTTCTTAACAGGGAAATCTGATTCCTTCAAAATCACATCGCGGTAAATATTTGTTACTGGCACTTCCGCAGTTGGAATAAGATACAGATTATCTTCAGTAGCATGGTACATCTGACCTTCTTTATCGGGCAGTTGTCCTGTGCCATAACCACTGTCTTCATTCACAAGAATGGGTGGCTGCACTTCGTTGTACCCTTTGGCTGTGGCACGATCCAGAAAAAAATTGATCAAAGCGCGCTGTAAACGGGCTCCTTTGCCTTTATAAACAGGGAATCCGGCGCCGGTTAGTTTTACGCCCAGTTCAAAATCGATGATGTCGTATTGGGTGGTGAGTTCCCAGTGCGGTTTGGCACCCGCATAGAGTGTAGGTTTAGCGCCGTGTTCAAATACCACCGCGTTTTCTTCAGGTGTTTTACCTTCAGGTACCGAATCGTGCGGCAGGTTAGGCAAAGTAACCAACAGTTTGTGCACTTCCACCTC
>CAZFCR010000427.1:0-3309 GCA_964517305.1 uncultured Akkermansia sp. | reverse complement strand
GATTATTCGCGTGAGCTCGAGATGGAGGCAGATATACAGGGTTTAAAAATCATGAACGACAACCATATTGATCAGAGAGGCATGGTAAAACTTTTAAAACTGTTGAAAGATGAAAGCGCTGAAACACCGGCACTCATGAAATACCTGAGCACACATCCGGAGACAGATGAACGGATCATGCATGTTGAGCAGAATCTCGGCACGGTGAACAATTCAGACAAAACCGTGGATCTTGAAGGGATCTTCGTTAAGATTAAATCGGCGTTGAATGCTGCGGAAGGTCAAAAATACTAAGGAAACCGGCCCTGTCGGGTTTCGGAACCCGTTATTCCTGATGTTCCAAAATTAGACTATCTTTACACCTCAATTTTTTAAGGCAAACAATGATCTCAGTTAATGGTGTTACGGTAAGTTTTGGCGGGTACAATCTCTTCGATAATATTTCTTTTTTAATTAATCCGAAAGACCGCATAGGTCTTGCAGGAAAAAATGGCGCCGGAAAAAGTACCATGTTAAAAGTTTTATCCGGACATCAGAATCCGACCAAGGGTGAGATTGCCATTCCCAAACATTGCAAGATGGGTTATTTGCCGCAGGACATGATTCACCAGCACGGGCGCACCGTGTTTGAAGAAACAGAATCTGCCTACGAAGAAATTCAGACCCTTGAAAAACGCATTGATGAGATCAACCATCAGCTGGAAACACGCACTGATTATGAAAGTGATGCCTATTCTAAATTAATAGAAGAACAAACGGAGGTGTATCACCGGCTTGATATGTTAGGTGCAGGAAACAAGAATGAAGAAATTGAAAAGATTTTAAAAGGACTTGGTTTTGAGCGCCGCGATTTTGACCGACAGACGGCGGAATTCAGTGGGGGCTGGCGCATGCGGATTGAACTCGCGAAATTATTGCTGCAAAAACCTGACATTCTTTTGCTGGATGAGCCCACCAACCACCTCGATATAGAGGCCATTATGTGGTTAGAAGAGTTCATGGAAACTTTTCCCGGCGCGGTGATGCTCATCAGTCACGATAAAACTTTTCTTGACAATGTTACCACGCGTACCATCGAGATCTCCAATCAGAAGATTTACGATTACAAAACCAATTACTCGCGTTATCTGGTTTTGCGTAAAGAACGCAAGGAACAACAGGAGAACGCGGCTAAAAATCAGCAGAAGATGATTGATCAGACTGAAATGCTGATCGATAAATACAGGGCCAAAGCGAGCAAGGCTGCATTTGCGCAATCACTCATTAAAAAGCTCGACCGCATGGAGCGCGTGGAGGTGGATGAAGATGATAACGCGAGCATGAATTTCAGGTTTCCGCCACCGGCGCACAGCGGAAAGATTGTATTGACCGTTGAACACGCGGGGAAAAAATACGGCGACAAACGAATTTTCAGTGACGCGGATTTTATCATTACCAAGGGTGAGAAGATCGGCCTGGTTGGTCGTAACGGCGAAGGAAAAAGTACCATGATGAAAATGATCGCCAAAAAAGTTGATTTTGAAGGCAAGATCATTCTTGGTCACAGTGTACTCATGGGGTATTTTGAGCAGGATCAGGAAGAAAAACTTGATCCTAAAAAAACCGTATTCGAAACCATCGACGAACTCGCTGTGGGTGATGTTCGCAAACAGGTAAGAGGTCTCCTGGGTTCTTTCCTTTTCAGGGGCGATGATATTGATAAAAAAGTGCAGGTGCTCAGCGGGGGAGAAAGAGGAAGGCTGGCCTTGTGTAAATTATTACTGGAGCCTTACAATTTATTGCTGATGGATGAGCCTACGAATCACCTGGACATCCGTTCAAAAGATATTCTTAAACGCGCGCTGATCGATTATGAAGGAACCGTGATCATGGTGAGTCACGACCGTGATTTTATGAAAGGCATCTGCGACAGGTTGTTCGAATTCAGGGACGGGCATGTGAAGGAACATTTGTGCGACATTGAAGAATTTATGCAACTCAGGAAAGTGGAGCGTTTGAATGAGCTCGATCTGGATAAAAAAGAAAAGAAGCAGGAGCAGGTTGCACGACAGGCCGAAAACAAACCGAAACCCGCTGAAGTAAAAGCAGCGCCGGATGCCGATCAGAAAGTGATCCGCAGCCAGATCAAAAAGGTGGAAGAGCTCATTTCAGATCTCGAACAAAAAATTGCGGACTGCGACGCGAAGCTTGCCAATCCTGACGATTACACGAAACTGATTAACGACAAGACCTTTTTTGATAATTACAACCAGCTCAAAGCCAGACTCGATTCTGAAATGCAGAAATGGGAAGAACTGAGCAGCAAGCTGATCTGATAAACAAAATAATTTTGAGCATCGTAAAACACATTCCAAACGCCATTACCTGTGGCAATCTGCTTTGTGGCTGTCTTGCCATCATCCGCATCTTTGAAGGTGATCTTATTATGAGCGCCTACCTGGTAGGACTTGCGGCGGTTCTTGATTTTTTAGACGGGTTTGCGGCAAGGATGCTGAAGGCCTATTCCGATATTGGCAAAGACCTCGACAGTCTCGCCGACATGGTCACCTTTGGGGTGGTGCCAGGTTTAACCATGTTTAAAATGCTTGCTTTTTTAACAGGAGGTTATGCGTCGGGAAATCTGTTTGAACAGGCGCGCACCAACAGCAGCCTGCTTCTGCCTTATGCCGGCCTGGTGATCATCATTTTTTCAGCTTTGCGGCTTGCCAAGTTTAACAACGATACCAGGCAGACAGATTCTTTCATTGGTTTACCAACACCCGCCAATGCCCTGCTCATCTGTTCGCTGCCGCTGGTGTTTAATTATGGTCAGGCTTACCAGGAGATGGACTATGAGATGTTTTCAGGATTTTTTACCGACGCCAACAACCTTGCCATTGTGGCCTGTTTCCTCAGCCTGCTGCTGGTTACCGAGCTTCCGCTTTTTTCGTTGAAGTTCCGGAACTTTGGTTTTAAAGACAATGCCCTGCGTTACGGGTTTTTACTTCTGAGCATTTGTACGCTGCTGCTCTTTGGTGTAGCCGGCATTCCGCTCAGCATTGTTTTTTACATTTTGCTCAGTTTTGTGAATAACATATTTTTAAAGAAGGAAGTTTAATTCTATTTTTGTTGCTCTAAAAAAAACCGGCCATGCCAAAATTTATTGCTGATATCGACGTAATGCCTCTGAAAGCACTTCTGGACCCTCAGGGAAAAGCTGTAACGGGATCTATGAAAAATCTTAATCTGGGTGAGATAGAGAATGTAAGAATAGGAAAACACATCACCCTTGAGATCACTGCCAGCGATGAAAACGCGGCCCGCACGAAA
>CAZFCR010000426.1:0-3319 GCA_964517305.1 uncultured Akkermansia sp. | reverse complement strand
GCTGGTGTGCCACCTCCCATAACCACCTGTACTGATCCATTGTTTAAATAATTACAAGTTTCGTTGCTCGCGCTGGCAACAGCGGTAAGCGAAGTTGGCTGGGTGATTAAAACAGTGGACACCACACTGCAACTGCGCACATCGTTAACTGTAAGACTATAAACACCGGCACTCAGCGAAGAAACAGAAGCAGCGCTCGCGCCTGAAGGATTCCAGAGATAAGAATAAGGCGGAACACCTCCTGTAACTGAAGCGGCAGCCGCACCTGAACTGACTCCAAAACAAAGCACATTGGTTTGCGTGAACGAAACCGCAAGCGAAGCGGGAGATGTCACGACCAATGTTCCGGAAGTTGTACAAAATTTTGAATCAGAAACGGAAACTGAATAATTGCCTGCCTGAAGTCCGCTCACCACCGATGTACTTTGTGCAACAGGCATCCAGGAATAGGTATAAGGCGATGAGCCGCCGGATGCAGAAACAGAAGCTGATCCGTTGGCACCTCCAAAACAGGAAACATGGGTTACCGATGTGGTAAGCGCCACGGGTGCTGGTTGCGTAATGGCCACAGTTCTCTGCAAACTGCAACCAATATTGTCGCCCACAGTCACCGAATAAACACCCGGTGCAAGGTTGCTGGCAAGCGTTCCGCTCTGGGCCGGCAATGTGTTCCATGTAAAAGTATGTGGTGCCATGCCTCCGGTAACCGATACCGAAGCCAGGCCATTGGTGCCGCCAAAACATGACACGGCAGTACCTGTGGTGGCAACTGTGCCTGTGAAGTTAGTATAAAAAACCACAACCGTATCAACATCAGCCGGACAGCTTCCGTTGCCTGTTGTGGTTACAAATAAGGTAGCGGCGCCAGCTGATAATTCGGCAGGAGAAGGCGAATAAAAAACAGAGGTGTTTGTATTGTTAGGACTGAATGTGCCTGTTCCGCCAGACCAGAGAACACCACTGCCACCCGTGAAAGTAGCTGTGATACTGACAAGCGGACTTGTATTGCAGCGGAACCGGTCGGGGCCTGCATTCACTGCTACCGGCACAGAATAACTTGTAACTACAATAGAATTATAAACCGGCGGACAACCGGACGCATCTGTAAGCCGGATATTGTATGTACCGACGCCAACACTGATTGACTGACTTGGGTTGACATTGTTCCACAAATAACTGTAAGGCGGAGTGCCTCCTGAACCTACCGCCGTGATGGTGGTTGAACTCTGACCGTTACACAGCGCAGGATTACTCGGAGCAATGGTTACCGATAAGGGCGGGTTAAAATAAACCCTGAAAGTATCACAGATGTTGTTACCCAGACAATTGGTGGAAGTACCACACACCCTGAAATCGACAAAAGGCGGAGGAACGCCCACCGCGGTGACCGTATTCGATAAACAGCCACTTGTACAGGAAAGATAATTGTTATAAGCACCCGGCAAGCCCGGGGCAATTGAACTCCACACCGCACTTACCGTGGAAATACCTCCGGCCGTGATCACTTTCGTGCAGCCATTATTGATCGTGCCATCGGGCACAGCCAGCGAAGGCGGAGGTGCCGGACAGTTTAAAACATTGAACTGAAAATCCCGGAGTGTTTCAGAAATGTAAACACCATTGCGGTATTCGCGCACCCTCACTCCTACCACAAACTGACCGATGGTGCCGGGTGTACCGGTAAGAATGCCGGTAACAGGATTAAGAAAAAAAGGTGTAGGACCCAGCGGATTCAGAGCGGTATAACCCGACAGGTAATTAACAGGTGTAAAGGAGGCTACGTTATTTGAAAAAGTGGGATCCAGAGGACCGGTGCCATTATCACCATTGTATGGCGTGTATAAAGAATAAGCAAGAGAATCTCCGTCAGCGTCAGTAGCGGCGTGGTTAAACGTAAAAGGCTGGTTAGCACAAATGAACAAAGGTGGAAATGCATTAAATACAGCATTGCTGTTGGTATTGGCATTATTGTTATTATCGGGAACAAAAGCGTAAAAACTTTCACCGATACAATTGCATGCACCATTGATATTGGTTAGAGAAAGGTTTCGCGCCTGGAGCTGGTAATACAGGTGATAACCACCCACGTTGGGAGGCAGTGAAATTGTTTTGGTATAAACGCCTTCCTGAACACAGGGCATGGGATTAGGCGCTACGGCACAAGGCGCAAGATTGGCTGATATGTTTGTAACCGTACCCAGCTGCATTGTCAGATTTTTCGACGGAATAAAATTGGCGCCGTTGTTTCCTTTGACCGTAATTACTACTGCTCCGGGAAAACCCGCAGCACCGGTACCGCAATCGCGGAACAGCCGCAGTGTAACAGTATAGATGTTGCCCCCGTTGTGCGCGTAATTCAAAACGCCACCAACAATGTGCGTGGCCTCAAGAAAACCACAAAAACAAAAAAGAAATATACTGGTAAATAAATTTCTGATCATAGGCCTTTTACTTCTAACTTCTGACAGATTGATACCCGTTCAGGAATAAAACGGAACCGAAAACCCATGTGAACAAGATCAGACCAACCCAAAAAAGGGCCTAAGAACTTCAGGAACAAAAAAAACATAAAGTCGGGTTTCACAAGTGGGAATTTACAACCTGTATACTCAGGCATTTTTAAAAGGTTATAACATTTTTGTAACTATTGGACGAAGATATACTTTATGTCGACCAATCGGGAAACACATTCCCGGGAAGCCCGCAGAATGTAAGAAATTGGTGTTTATTGCATAACATTTTATTAAAATGGGAAACATGAAAAACTGAAAAATAAACCTGATTATATTTGATCAGTTTAAAAACATTTCTTATATCAGATTGTTTAAAAATGCCCCTTTGTTCTGCCTAAAACCCGCTAATTTTTCTACTTTTACGCAACAGATGCGGGCACCCGGTTTTAATCCCAGAAAAATCATCAGATACACCATTCCATTCATCAATTTCCTCACAAAAAGGAAAAGAAAAGACAGCGCCCAGCTTTCAACACTCCGCAACCTGATCCACAAAGGCAGGAACTCCGATTTTGGCCGTCATTATTCATTCGCGCAACTGCTAAAACAAAAGGATCTTCTCCAGGCCTTCAGATCCGCAACGCCGGTTCACACCTATTCCGATTTGAATAAAAACTGGTGGAAATCATCCTTACACCATCAAAAAAACATCAGCTGGCCCGGAAAAATAAAATACTTCGCGCTCAGTTCAGGCACTTCAGATGCAGCGAGCAAACGCCTCCCGGTAAGTTCGGAACTGATCCGCCAGGTGCGCAAAGTCGGCCTGATGCAGATCGCTTCTTTTCGCAACTTTAATCTGCCTGGGT
>CAZFCR010000425.1:0-3321 GCA_964517305.1 uncultured Akkermansia sp. | reverse complement strand
CTAAATAAGCATCTAATTTTCATTTTCCTCATCCTTTTGATTACCGGGCTATTTCACATTCTAATTGGAAATAATTCGGCGTCACTCTTTTTTAAAGTTTATACAGGACTCGTTCTTTCATACTTATTTTATGCCTCGGTTATCATAGAATTTAACTTTAACATCGAACAACTCTTTAAGTGGTATCTTGCGGGTTGCTATGTAGCGGCATTAATTGCACTTATCCAATTTGTCTCATATCAGGTTGGTTTCGTTCCGGGCTACAACTTTCGATGGATACTAAACAAGTGGGGAATCGCCCCCGGAGGGTTTTTTGGAATACGCATTAATTCAGTATTCTCAGAGCCAACCTATCTAGCTACAGTATTGTCCGCTTCTTTTTTCGTTGCACTTCACAACCTCACACGGAAGGAACAGTTTTATCTTACCCGTTTCAAAAGTATTGTGATTATAGTCGCATATGTGCTTTCATTTTCCGGAGTCGGGCAATTAGGAATATTCTTGACGCTGATTTTTATAGCCGTAAACTATGGTTTCGTGAGATATATATTCATAATTATGCCCGTCCTATTTTTTCTTTTTAGTATACTATATGATAACGTAGAAGACTTTAGACTACGCTACGATGGCTTAATTGGTCTCTCAAAGGGCGAGGAGTTTAAATTGGGGGAAACCCACGGTTCCTCTTACATCCTCTATAACAATTTTATTGTGACTGTCGAAAATTTTAAAACAAACTTCCTTTTTGGAAGTGGGATCGGGTCTCACCCGGTTGCATTTGAAAAATTTTCTATCGCGAAACAATATGAACAAGTGGGTGGAATTAGTGCGAATGCTGCAGATGCCAACTCCATGATGCTGCGTCTGATTTCCGAAACTGGCTTGTTTGGCACTACCATTTTTCTATATATTGTTATGAAATGTTATATTGTGCGCGATGAAGAACATGACACTTATCACTGGCTGGTCAGCAACAGTATTCTGATCATGATCCTGCTAAATCTTTTGAGGCAGGGCCACTATTTTCTGAATGGTTTCCCATTTTTTGTACTGCTATACATATATAATTACTTTTCATATTACGAGTATGATGAAAAGATTGAGGAGAAACCATTCAAGATGGCAAGCCCATCAAATGAACTATTACCACCAAAACAAAAATCCGATTTTAACTAATTACTTAGGTTGGTTGTTTAATAACTACGGCCTTTGCCGTAACCATAACCATAGCCATAACCATAGCTATATCCGTAACCCTGGTAATAGTATTTTTTTCCCGGCCGTGATACCCCATTTAAAAGGAGCAACACGTTCTTCAAACCATTTGATTCAATCAGGTCTTCAACAAAAGTGACTACTTTTTTCGTAGCGTTTTTGGTATTCAAAACGAAGATCGAAGCATCCGCATATTGCAGCAGGTACATCGAATCAGACAACAAACCTGCAGGCGGCGTATCGATGATCACAAAGTCGAAGTTGTTTTTCGCCAGTTCCAGAATTTCCTTCATCTTCACCGACAGCACGTAATCAGAAGGATTAGGTGGCACAGGTCCGGAATAGATACAAAACAAATTGGGGATGTGCGTAGCAGAAACAATTTCTTCAAAGGTATTCTGACCGTTGATGTAAGTGGTAATGCCTTTATCCTGAACAGGCTGGTCAAACCGCCGGTAAACCCGGGGCTTATGAAGATCCAACTCAACCAATACAGTTTTTTTACCAGAACGGGCGAGTATTGCCGCCAGATTAGAACTGGTAAATGTTTTTCCCTCGCCCGGCAAAAAAGAAGTCACCAAAAAAGTCCGCGCTTCTGTATCCACATTCGCATACTGCAGGTTGGTCCTTAAATTCCTGAACGATTCTGCAACAAAAGAGTTAGGCTGATTTTCAACAACGATGCCTTCGCTCTCCGAGGGATTGATCCGCGGCAATACACCGATCAATGGCAGTTCGGTTAGTTCTTTGAGATGGGCAACGGTGCGGATCTTTGAGAAAAATAACATCCGGATCACAATGATCACCAATGAAATCAAAAGTCCGATAGACAATACCTGTTTCCTGATCTTGTCTTTATCCGGTGACACGACACCATCAGGTCGCGGCGCCTCCACGATCTTCACATCAGGCACAATACTTGCCCTTGCAATTTTTGTACTCGCTTTTTTCTCTAATAAAAAATTATACAATTGTTCACTTACTTTCGCTTTACGCTGTATATTCAAAATATCTCTTTGTTTACCCGGGATCAACTTGGCTTCGTTGATGTAGGTCAAAATTTCTTTATTCAGGTTCTCAATCTGCTTGCTCAGGGCGCCTCTTGAGTTCTGAATGTAGATCAGCAAGTCCTGTTTATTCTTAACAATTGTTGACCTGAGCTGGCTTACGTTCGGATTGTTGTCCTTGTATGCGGTGGCCATTTTATTCAACTCCAGTTGGTTTGTGTAGAGATCGTTCACCGACCGTTCCAGGTAACCTCCCTTCTCAAACACATACACACTCGGAGGCAAAAACTGCGGATCTTTATCTTCAATGATGTATTTTTCAAGGTCATTCAAAGCTTTCAGCTGAAGTTCCATTTGGGAACGCTGCAGATCATAGGTACCTATCTTTCCTAAAAAATCTTCCTGTTGCCACTCCAGGTTGATGATGGATTTCCGCTCCTTGTAATCCTGCATGGTATCCTCAATGCTTTTAAGCGAAAAAGTAATTTCGTTTAACTGCCTGTCGATGTATTCGATCGTCCTCTCATTCAATTCATATTTTGAAGAAAGTTTATTTTCAGCGTAAACTTCATTCAGCGTATTTAAGATCAGTACGGCGCGCTCAGGGATCACGTCGTTCAGACTCACCCTTAATATTTTTGTAAACTCAGGGTTGACAACAGTGAGATTTTCCCGGATATCAGAGATTAGTTTTTCCTCGCTGTGAATCACAAACTGGTAAAAAATATCTTTTAAAGATTCAACAGACTTTTCAGTAAGGTTATCTGTCCTGTCAACTCTTAAACTCAGATCAACATGCACCAGGTCTTCGTTGAATTTTCCCCTGATCGATTTACGTTCCCCTCCTTCTTCTGTGCTGATTTCGTAATGATGCAGATCCACGATCCTGAAGTCAAACACCTTTTCGAAATTTCCCGGGTGCATCACATTCACGTAAATATTAAACGGCACCCCGGTAAACTGCTCAGTGGTTCGCACTTTCCCTACGATAAAATAAGAAACCTGTAATTCGTTTTTTAACTTAGTGACCACTTCTTTCGCAAGGTCATAAGATTGAATGATCCTTGTTTCGTTGGAGTTATCGATGTAAGAATTCAGC
>CAZFCR010000424.1:0-3323 GCA_964517305.1 uncultured Akkermansia sp. | reverse complement strand
CACCGGTAATGGTTGACCCTTTACCAGGGCTGCCCGGATAATATTTACCTTTCGCATCCCTTCCGCTGATCTCCCACTCAATTACCATGTAGTTAGCCTGGAAATCAAAACCCATTGCACCCGCACCTAAGGCGCGCACTGTAGCCAGATCACCCTTTTTCATCTCAGCAGGGCTGAATTTTCCACCTATCTTAATATCAGGTTTCGGAAGTGGTTTCACACGGAACTTCTGAGGCGGACCTTGTGGTTTAACACCATCAGGACCTCTCTTACTCACAGTTACCATACATTCTCCTGTACCGGTAAAAGTAAACATGTATTTACCTGCTTCACCACGTGGCGCGATTTTAACACCTGCACCTGTTGCGCTCAAAACGATGTCATTAGGAGAAACCCCGGCTGCACCAGCACTCACAGGGTTCTCAACACCTGCGTAAAACACGTTCATCTGATCCGCAGAAACTGCAACCGCAGACTTAGCAACTTTATACTCACCTGCAAAAGGATAATATTCAAAAGAACCATCAGGCTTTTTAAACTTGATCACACCTTGATATTTCTGATCACCAGGAGCGCCTGTACCCACTTCGTATTTACCCATACCAGCTACAAGCGGAATGGAATTACCTTTAGCGCCTTTAGCAGCTGAAGCGGAGTCAACACCCAGCATTACTTCCATATCACCGGCACCTAATTTAGAGAAAGCCGCTGAAAGGAAAATATCTGCCGTGTATGGCTGACCTGCCGAAATATAACTTGATGGTGCCACAACCCTCGCCATTAAACGGTCTGGTTTGATGGCCAGTTTACCACTCGCGCTGCTGAATACCTGAAGGATCTCAGCTTCCACGTTCTTTAAGTCGGCCTGCATTTTGTTCAGGTTCACAAATACGGCAGCCATAGGCAGGTGGTAGAAGTTATCCATAGGCCAGGTAAATTTAACACCGTCTTCTTCCCTGCCGCTATCAGTAGGTTTGATGATGGCAACTTTTTTCACGAGATTTTTGTAGTCATCTGCCAACAAGTGAAGACCATCTGTCTTCTGCATCTTGTCAAGCTGAGCCAGTAATTTATCGTGAAGCGCGTTTAACTTTGAACGTAGCTCGTTCGCGGTAAGCGGTCCTTCTTTCAGGTTGTGCTCGTCGCTTCCGAGTAACACAGTAGTTGGAATATCGTAATCATCGATTTTCTCAACCTGTGGCGGGTTACGTAAATTAATAGTGTCTCCTTTTACTTTAACGCTTTCTTCAAGACCTAACACGGCTCTCACCATGTTACCTTTAACATCATCGAGGTAACGGAATGTTTCCTGGATCTCTTTCTGAGCGGCCAGGGCCTGCTCGTAGTAAGGCCCTGCTTTAGGGTTACCGTTGATGGTTTCTTTGAAAGCTTCTGAAATCCTGAGGTTATTCTCTTCGATGTTTTTCTTCGATTTCTCGAGACTCTCATTCACCGACAGATAACCCTGTAAGATTTGTTTTGACACGTTAAGGGCCAACATGGCAGTAAGTACCAAGTACATTAAGCCAATCATTTTCTGCCTGGGGGTCTCTTTTCCGCCTGCCATTTTCTTATAATTCTATTTTACTTGAATGGATAATTAAATAAATAATACCGCAACTAATTTTTGTTACAAAAATTATTGTGGTCTTACGTTCATCGCGCTTAACATGTTACCGTAAACGGTATTGAGCGCAGTAAGGTTGTTGGAAAGGGTAGCCATCTCCTGACGGTATTTTTTAGTATCGTCAACAGAATCGTGAAGATTCTTCATGAGATCAGCAAGACCTTCGTAAAACTTATTGGTAGCCTCTAAATGGTGCTGGCTGCCCTGTAACTGAAGTTCGTAAGTTGCATTCAAAGCAGCGAGGTTTTTTGACACACTGTTCAAAGATTCACCGATAGCAGCGCCTGAAGTATTTGACTGCGCCAGGTCGGCCATTGAATCAGCCGCATCCTTATAGGTCTCTGCAAGGTGCGACACATTCTGTGAAGCAGTTTTTACATTAGTAACATACTGATTGGTTACTTCTGCCGCGTTAGTGATGTCGGCGATTTTGCTCGCACTATCAGAAAGATTTCTCATACCTGAACCAAGGCTCTCGATAAGATCCGGACCAATTTTAGCATCGGCGAGTAAATTATCAAGTTGCGCTGTTATCGGCAGGTTGGTTTCATCTTCTTCTTCGTGGTGTGTTTCATCGTGACCCATTCCGGCCAATTCAGGATATGCAAGTGTCCAGTCAACTTCCTCGTGCGGAATATCCAGACCAAAACCAACGAAAAGAGCGGCTTCAACGATAAGACCGATCGGAAGCATAATGTTAGCGCCAGGATAGTGCATGATTTTGAACAAGGCTCCAAGAATAACGATTGCTGCACCGAAACATGAGGCAAGGTGCATCACTTTTTTCATGCCCTTCACTTTAGGTAGTCTACTCATAACTGATTTTGTATTAGATAGTTGTTGTTGTTGTTGTTTATATTATTTGCGTTGGTTTAGATTTTAAAAGTTGTCGTACTTTGAACGACCCAGGTAGGTCATCACGTTACGGAAACCGAGGTAACATTTAGCTGTATCCTGGTATTCGTAGGTACGGGCGCTGGTTTGCAGGTAATAACCTACATCTTTCCAGCTTCCGCCGCGAATTACTTTGCGTTTCAAAACATTGGCATCTTTATCCTGAGCTTCGTAAACGTAGTCAGGGTTGAGATCATGCTGAAAATCGTATGCCGACTCTTCGAAGGCATTGCTTGTCCATTCTGCAACGTTCCCAGCCATACAATACAGACCGTAATCATTAGGATTGTAAGAGTAAATATACAGAGAATGGAAACCACCATCATCGATATAAGAACCGCGCATTGGTTTGAAATTACCTAAGAAACAGCCCTTTGAGTTGCGGATGTAAGGCCCGCCCCATGGATACGGGGATTTTTCCAGACCACCACGCGCAGCATATTCCCACTCACTTTCGGTTGGAAGACGGAAATCATTAACAATAGACTGGCCTGTACCAATGAGGAAGTTATTCAACAGGTTAGAACGCCAGATGCTGAAGGCACGTGCCTGTTTCCAGGTAATACCTACTACAGGATAATCGTCATAAGACGGATGCCAGAAATACATGTTGGTAAGCGGCTCATTAAAGGCATAAGTGAAATCATGTACCCATGCAAGTGTATCAGGATAAACATTGATCACATCTTTAACGATAAAAACTGAACGGTCAACGCCGGTGCGTTCAAAAGGAACGTAATTGCCCTGCCCTACTGATTGCTGACCTTTGATGTTGTATGTACCCAGTGTTTTAGGATCTTTG
>CAZFCR010000423.1:0-3324 GCA_964517305.1 uncultured Akkermansia sp. | reverse complement strand
ACAGTGCCTGCCAGCTCAACCTGAAAATATTTTTTATTTTTATAGGTGTAAATATCATCGCAGCAGGTACTGTGTTTGAGCGCATTGCCGCCCTTCCTGTTGCTTACCATAAATCCCTCGTTCCGCGTGGTGGAAATGGTGTAATAAATATCATCGGCGCCTGAATTGAGCGGCTTGCCCATGTTTTCAACTCCGGTAAATTTAAGGCCATCGCCCAGAGCTTTGTAAATGTCAAAGCCACCAAGACCTCCATGGCCTTCTGAACTGAAAAAAAGCGTTCTGCTTTCGTTATCAAAAAAAGGCGTGATCTCATCCTTGATCGTGTTGACTTTGTTACCCGCGTTACGTGGCTGCTTAAATATTTTTTTCTTTTTATCGTACGATGTAAACCAGATATCGAGTCCGCCTTTGCCTTTGGGCCGGTTGCTCACAAAATAGATCACATCGTGACCTTTTTTAGGATCACTGGCTACAGTTGGCATGGTGCTGGTATATTTTCTGCTGTTGAGGGGTGAAGGCAGTTTGACAGGCTCTGTCCAGCGGTCCCCCTGTTTTTCACTCATCCAGATGGCGCAGATCATCTCTTCATTGATGTTGTTTCGGCACCTTGTAAAATAAATGCGTTTGCGGTCGGGGCTAAAACAAACATTACCTGAATTAAAACGATCATCGTTGAGCACGTCAAACTCGCCCGCGAATTTCCATTTGCCTTCACTGCGTCTGGCCAGGTAAATCTTTTTTCTTTTCGTTTCCGCGGTGTCGTCTTCAACAATGTATTCCCTGGTATCGGTTCTCAGCGAACTGAAGAGAATCGTGTTGTCGTCGATGTTTACCGGCGCGCCTTCGGCATTTACCTTGTTGATGCCTGTGTCGAGATGCTGAATAAAAATCTGCCTGTCGTATTTAACCAGTTTCTCGAGTGAATCACAAAAACTGATCTCTTTTGCAGCAAGTCGTTTCAAAATCTTCTCGCTGCCTTTGTACTCTTTTTTAAATTTCTGAAAATTGAACTTAGCGCTATCGTATTTGCCGTTTGATTTTTGCATCAGAGCGTGGTAATACAGCGCTTCCGGTGCCTTTTTCCTGTCCAGCTCGTACGCCCGCAGAAACAGCACCTGTGCACGGTCGTAATCGCGGATGCGCAGATAAGCAGTCGCCAGCTCCGACATCACCACAGCGTCGCGCTGGTTGGTTAAAAGATACGCTTCGAAAAAAGAAATGGCCGAGCTGGCATCATTCTGCCGCATGGCGTTCACGCCCATTTTTTTAAGTGTTCGCGGAGAATTGTTTTTCAGCAAAGCGCTGTCGGCCTGACCGAAAATACTGCCAGAACAAAATAAAAACACTATGCAGAGCCACTTAATATCTTTCACAGGGCACTACTTTTTTCTGTAATCTGGTATTCTTACCACGGTAAATAAAAGCAATCTCATAAGCACCGCGGCTGTCGACGGCGGTTCTGAGTTGGGAAAAAGTAATGTCGTAGCTGAATCCTACCGTATAATGCGAATAATTAAACCCGGTGGTGAGAATGTGCGCATCGGGATTTCTTTTTAATCCATTGCGGCGCATGAATCCCGCAAAAACGGAATTGGTGAACATGGCGTTTTTTGAAAGCACGTACTCGAGGTTGATGCCACTCACCCAATCACTCACCTTGCTGGTATAACCATAAAGACTGTGTAATCTCACAATTACATGGGGACTGAGATAAAGATTCAGTCCCACATTGGTGGCCTGCCGCACCGGCAAACGGTTGGCATTGCTGAAAAAACTTTCTTTCGGGTGATTTAAATGAAAAGCCGCATATCCTATTTCAGGCTCCACCCTCCCTATTCTGCGGGATACAGCCACACCTGCTGAGACATCGAGGTACACAAACCGCTGGCTGACATTGGTCTCTGAATTGGGCATGTTGGGATCAAAGACCCCTGTAGACCAGTTCAGTTGTTCGGGAAAAGAATGTTTATAAAAATCAATGGATTTGATGACCACACCCGGCTGAATGCCGGCATGGAGACTAAAACCCGCTATTTTTTTATGGATAGCGCCGGACGGAAGAATTTTGTTCACCATCAGGTTACCGCCCGACTGGTCATTGATAAAGATAAGACCACCACTCAGGTTGATGTTGCGTGGATACACGTTAAAGTCGCCACCCGCCGAAAAGGTATTGTAAGCGTTATTCAGCTCACGCCACTGGCTCCTGTAGTTTCCGAAAAATCTGAAATCACCTTTGTAATTGCCGGTATTGGCGGGATTCAAAGAAAGTGGCGAAAAATAATACTGGCTGAAGTGAACATCCTGCGCAAAACCCTTATTAAAACACAGGCAGCCAAGCACCAGCAGAACTATTCGTCTGAATGAATAAAAGGTGCGCGGAAATCCGGCTTTGATCCTTAAGTCAGAAGGGTGCATGTTCAAAGGGCTGTTGACTAATCTCAAATATAACAAATTTAGGGGATCGGTGCCTGTCAATAATGACTTAACGCCCGGATTGAGCTTAACGTTGGTTATCTGAGCAATTTAAAAGTTCCCTTTTTTTCAATGTCCTCGTCGGTGTAAGTTGTGGCCGACACCTGGTACACATAGGTTTCCATATTCTGAGGCACACCGGCAAAAGTACCATCCCAGCCTGTTTTCAGGTCGTTGGTCTCAAACAACAACTGTCCCCAGCGGTTAAAGATCCTGAAGTATTTGAGTTCCCGAACACCCCAGCCGTCGGCGTAGATGCGGTCATTCACGCCATCTCCATTCGGTGTAAAAGCCGAAGGCACATCAAGCGACGTGCGTGGATCTATAAAAATTCTGTAGGTATTGATATTAACGAAACAGCGCAGGGGTTCGTCCGTTACCTGCACTGAATACGTGATGTTGACGGTGGTGGTGGAAACCGGATTGTAACAGCTGTCACAATTTAAATTACTCACTTCAGGTGTCCAGCTGTAACTATAACTGCTGCCCATAAAGGCATTGATGGGAATCTGAACCCCGGCAATCACTGTGGTATCCCACCGAACATCCGTGAGCGGTTTTACAATGTTGATGACCGTAGTAGCAGGTTTGCTCACACACAGATTGCTGTCGGTGACCTGTAACGCGTACGTGGTGGTGAGTGCTGCACTGGTGGTCATTGTAAAACTGTTTCCTGCCAGCATATTAACGGCCTCGCCCGGCGTCACTGTGCCTGTAACATTGCCCGACACTCCCGGTTTACCGCTGCCCGTAAGTGTAAAAGAAGTTCCGGGGCAAACTGTTCCCGGCTCCACTGATAAAAGCGCTTCCGGCAGGGGCAATATGGTCATTGTTCTTTTACTTGTATCC
>CAZFCR010000422.1:0-3324 GCA_964517305.1 uncultured Akkermansia sp. | reverse complement strand
CCCCCTTGCTTTACGAGGCGGCATGGAACACCAGCTGGCACGAATTTAAAAGTGCGATAAGGCCTATCGGGCTCGCTGCTATTGGTTTGGTTATTTTTACTACTGTTAGTGTTGCGGTTGTTGCGCACGCGTTGATCGATAACATGAGCTGGCCCCTGGCTTTCCTTTTAGGTGCCATTGTTTCGCCACCCGATGCGGTAGCGGCGACTTCGGTAACAAAAGGATTAAAACTTCAGCCGCGGATGATTACCATTCTCGAAGGTGAGAGTCTTGTTAACGACGCCAGTGCGCTGATCTGCTACCGGTATGCGTTGACAGCGATTACTGCCGGTAATTTTGTATTGTGGCAGGCGGGACTTAACTTTTTACTTGTAGCCACTATGGGTGTTGCCATAGGGCTTGCGTTGGGGTACATCAGCAGCCTTGTTACCGCGGATGCTCATCAAACGGATCCGCGAACGTGAATCTTACGACTGGCGCAATGTGGTGGTTTTTAGCTGGGCGGGCATGCGGGGTGTGGTTTCGATGGCGGCGGCGCTTGCCATACCGGTGGTGCTTCCCGATGGAAACGCATTTCCTCAGCGGAACCTGGTCATCTATCTTGTGTTTTGTGTCATTTTTGTTACGTTGGTGGTTTTGGGATTTACGCTGCCTATGATTATCCGCAGGTTAAAGATACCACCGCATTCGATTGACGCAGAAGAGTACGAGATCCGCACCCGGGTTGTAACCGACACCATTGGGCACATAGAGGATCATCTGGCTTTGTTGCCCGACGAACTATTGCGCAACATCAAAAGTAAATACGAGGTAAAGTACAACAGGCTGCAGAAAACCGATTTGCCGGCCAGTTATTTTGCCAACGGTAAAACACTTGCGGGGAGTATATTTAATGAATACGCAGTTGCAGATTGACCTGATAAAAGTAGAACGGGAGGCGATTGAGAAAATGCACCGTGGAGGCGCTACAAGTCAGGAAGTGCTGCGTAAACTCGAGCGCGAACTCGATCTTGAAGAAACCAGGCTGACGCTGGAAATGTACCGGGGATAAAAAACCATTTTGAACTTTGAACCTCTTTTAACTTTGAACTTTTTGAACCTTGAACCTCTTGACCCTTTTAAGCTTTGTACCCGAAAATCCCGTTCACCGTAACTTTCTGCCCTTTGATCTAAAACCGTAAAATTGATTTGATCTTTCATGTAATTTTAATTTCAGAAACAGTTTAGAGCCCCGTAAGGCTCGCTGACAGCAAACTCCGGTCGCATGCCCCGTAAGGCAGAGATCAAAAAGTCGCAAGCCCCGTAAGGCTGAGACGAAAAGTAAAAAATCGATATCCCTGGGTGCGAGGAACGGCCCGGGGATTTTTGTTTTTCATCACTGAACTTAGAACTTTTAACTCTTTTGAAACTTGTAAAGTGGAACTTACAATCGCTAATCATTCCGAGGGGTTCGCGTAAGCACCCACAGCAATGGCCTCATGGGATTTGGCAAGAAAATCAAGGGCCGTTCAAACCAAAATGGAGAAAAGGCTTTCGGTCATTTGCACTCACAGCAGGTCAACAGCCTTTTCGGATTTACAAACGTCGGGAGTTTTTCACGTTCTAAATGGCGCTTTGCTCGAGGCAGCTTTACCGGATGTTTTGCTCGAAGCTGCCGAGATGATCAAAGCGCACCGTTTGAACGAGCCCGTAGATTTTCCGCCAAAGACCATGCAGCCTTGATTTCTTTGTTCCCACCGCACCAGCCCGCTCAAACCTGCACCGCAGGTTTGCCGTACATCAAGGCAGAAAGTAAGCGACGAATGTCTGAAATTCCGCAACAACCTGTTGAATACTAACAATTCCCTAGCCCAGACTGCTTCAGTCCCCTTTATCACCGCAGGTTTTCGCGATGACGCGGTGAATTTGACCTTGCTCCATACTGCGCGATTACGACTTCGACAGTCCAGCCACGGGGTTTTCTTTGAACCTTGAACCTTTTTGAACTTTGAATTTTTTGAATCTTGAACCCATTTATCCCCTGTTAGCAAAATAAATATCCCGGAATAATAAAAACCCTATTTTTATTCCAAATCACACAACATGGCAGGTAAAGCAAAATACATCGCGCTCGCGGTGTTGATCATTCTCGGAGCACTGATCGTTTATTTTACAATTAACAACAACCAAAACGAACAGGATACGAAGTCTGGAAAAGAGCTCAGCATCGATCCCGAATTTGCTGCGTACATCAGTTCTTTTACCAGCGGTTTTGTTCCTTCACACAGCTCAGTGCGGATCAGGCTGGCCCGCGAAATGGCAGGAAGTACGCAACTGAACACTCCGCTGGATGAAAAATATTTTTCTTTTGATCCTTCCATAAAAGGTAAAACGGTCTGGCGAGATGCTCAGACAATCGAGTTCATTCCGGATGAGCCTCTTAAGAACGGACAAACCTATCAGGCTACATTTTACCTCGGCAAGCTGGTCGACGTGAAAGATGAACTGGAAGAGTTTGTATTCCGGTTCCAGACAATAGAACAATCCATCGACCTTTCCTGCAACGATCTTAAATCGTATCATCTAAATGATTATGCCTATTACAGCCTGAGTGGCCGCGTCAGCACCGCTGATATGGCCGATGCTGCTTTGCTCGAGAGTACGCTCCTGGCCAGTTATAACAACAAACTACTGCCCGTAAAATGGACGCATGATGAAAGCGGTACCACACATCATTTTCTGATCGACAGCATTGAAAGACCTGCAACGCACGCATCCACCATTACCATCAGTTGCGACGGATCCAGGCTGGGACTTGAAAACAAACAGAAACAGGATTTTTCTGTTCCGGAAAAAGGAAAATTCCTGCTGTTTAACGCGAAGCTGGTGCCGGGCAACGATCCTTATGTGCTGATCAATTTTTCGAACCCTGTTGACCAGGATAAATCACTGGAAGGACTCATCACCATGCAGGGTTTGAGTGAACTGAAGTACATTGTTAATCAGAATCAGGTCATGTTGTATCCGGGCAGCGTGAAGTCGGGCGCTTACCTTCTTAAAATCAATGCCGGTGTAAGCGACAGCAAAGGTCAGCGTTTGGGTTATGATTCAGAGCACAGCATCGTATTCAGTGAGGCCAACCCGGCGGTCAGGTTCAGTGGTGAGGGAAACATACTGCCTTCCACCAACGGTTTGAGCATCCCCTTTGAATCAGTGAACCTGCGGGCAGTAGATGTAAGTATTGTGAAGATCTATGAAAACAATGTGCTCCAGTTTTTGCAGAACAACCAGCTTGATGGTTCTTATCAGCTGGCACAGGTGGGACGACAGATCATCCGCAAACGC
>CAZFCR010000421.1:0-3329 GCA_964517305.1 uncultured Akkermansia sp. | reverse complement strand
CCGTGCTGGTCGTCGCCGTGGGAATCGCCGCTGATGCGCATGCCGTCGCCGAGGCCCATCGCCGGGCCTAACAAAGCTCCGCAGTGGAGCCAATAGCTGTCCTTGCCGTACCCGCGGCGCATGGCCTGCAAGCCCCGGTGATAGGTTTCAAAAAATTCAAGGTTCAAAAAAGTTCAAGGTTTAGAAATTTCAATTTTATTTCACAAACAAAAAAATTCCGCCGCCTTGTTTTAAAGTCATTTCATTTTTTTCGGGAACAAATGTCATTTTTATGCCCGCAGGATCAAATCTGAATTTGTTTTTTTCGATGGTTTCAAGTGTAAAAGAATTCTGACCACTGGCCTGCGCCACGAGCTCGTGGCCTTTACGGGTAACAGTGATCTTTAAGGGAATGGCCTTGCTTGCGTACACTCCGGTACAAGCATTTAAATCTGCAGTATCCAGTTTTACGGCTTTAAAATCGGGCAGGGTATAAGGGTCGTTAAACGACAGACTCAGAATTCCTTTCATGATATCAGCCGTTGAATAATTGAGTGCATTGCCTGTATAGGCTATCGCCAGGCTGTCGGAAGGGAAATAACACACTTTTGAAATAAAACCATCGATGCTGCCACCGTGGCCATATCCTTTTTTATTTCCGTGAGTTTCAGGAAAAATGCCGTGACCGAATCCCTCATGGAGTTTTGTCATTTGATTCAGACTTTTCTGAGAGATAAGTTTTCCTGAAAACAAACCCTGGATAAATAAATCAAGGTCTTCAGGTGTAGATACCACCGCGCCGGCCCCGCCAGGGATACTCATGTGTGTTTCCGGCATTTGTTGCCAGCCTCCGGAATAAAAATATGAAAAGGATTCGTTGGCCTCAGGATTGGTTTCTTTTCCGATGGATGTGTTTTTGAGCTGGAGTGGTTTACAAATTCTTTTGTCGAGGTTTTCTGAATAGGGTTTGCCGGTAAGATCCTCAACGATGTAACCAAGGATCACAAAATTTGAATTGCTGTATTCCGCTTTGGTACCGGGGGCAAATTCTGGTTTAGCTCTGGCAATGATGTTCAGCATCTCAGTTTTGCTTTTCGGTTCTGTCATCCATAACATATAATCATTGTCCGATGTAAAACTGTGCAGACCACTCTGGTGATTCATCAGCTGCGCGATGGTTATTTTTCCCGCGTTAGGAAGAGCAGGGTAAAATTTTGAGAGTTTTGTTCCGGGTTTTAGCTTGCCTTCTTCCATCAGCTGAAAGATCATGGTGGCTGTAAACATCTTTGAGATAGAGCCCACACGGTATTTTGTATTTAAGTTGGCCGGAACATTCCCTGTTTTTGAAATCTGGCTGTAACCCATGCTGCGCTGGTAAAGGTTGGTGCCGTTTTTTGAAATACACACGCTGCCCATGGCTTTGTCGTTTTTCGAAAGCAGGTCAAAAAAGGAATCAAGACGTGCCTTGTTAATGGTTTGTGCCTGAACGGGAAGGTTAAGCAGGCTAACTATAATAAAAGTTGTAAGGGGAAATGAGGTCTTTAAGATCTTCATATTTGGGTCTTTAAGAAGACGAATATAAAGATTGTGTTTTATCCGGCGGGAATTATATGATAAAAGGCTGGCATAGTTGACAATCGCAAAAATCAGCCCCGCATTTTGTCGAGTAAGTGATTCAACTGCTCGGTTTCTTCTGAGGTCAGATGTTTAAAAATATCCTTGGTGGCTTCATCCACATAATCCAGTTCCTGCAAAAGTGTGAGCCCTTTTTCTGTAATGATGAGATCCAGACTGCGGCGGTCGCTCGGACACTGACCCCGCTGCACCAGTTTTTTAGCCACGAGTTTATCTACAATGCGTGAAGCATCACTCATGCGGTCGAGCATCCTTTCTTTGATCACTTTCAGCGCGCAATGGTTGGGATATTGTCCGCGCAGGATCCTGAGTACGTTGAATTGTTGTGTGGTGAGATCTATTCCCTTAAAAAAGCCTGCGTAATGGTCATCCAGCCAGTTTTTGCTGTACAACAAATTCACCGCCAGTTTTTGCTGGGGCGACTTAAAATGTTTCTGCTGTATTTCCTCTTCGAGTTTCAGGATTTTGTTTTAGGGATACAAGTATAAAAAAATATGCCAAATAAAAACGGGAATACCTCATTACAAGGTATCCCCGTTCCATAAATCTGAGATTATGCCTTGTTAAGTTCGATGTTTAAAACAACGTCAACTTCTTCGCTCACAGCAACACCACCTGCTTCCAGCGCGGCATTCCAGGCTAAACCAAAGTCCTTGCGGTTGAGTTTACCCATTACTTTAAAACCATATTTGGTATTTCCGTATGGATCTTTTACGGTTTTATCGGCGCCAATCGCCAGGAATTTTACTTTTTTGGTAACGCCGTGCATGGTTAAATCACCTTCCAGCTCGTAAGAGTTTTTTCCTTTTCCGGAAGGTTTCATGCTGGTGCTTTTGAAAGTCATGGTCGGATATTTTTCAACGTCAAAAAAATCAGGACTTTTCAGGTGACCATCGCGTTTAGGATCATCGGTATCGATAGAGGCAGGGTCAGCAGTAAAATTGATATTGGCGTTGGTGAAATCAAGATCAGATTTTGATTGAGCCGTGCCATCGAATACTTTGAACTTGCCTTCAGTTTCAGATACCATCATGTGGGTAACGGCAAAACGCAGTTTCGAGTGTGAAGCGTCAACTTTCCAGTTGGTTTGTGCTAAACCTGCGGATACCATCAACAAAGATGCCGCAGCGGTAGTTAAAAGATTTTTCATGTTTTTTAGTTTTGAATGATTTATAGCACAAATGTATGTTATAACATTAGATGTTTAAACATGTAATTTGTTAAAGAAGGCCAAATCATTTTCAAACCGCTACTAATCAACTGATTAAAGTAGGGGCTGGTATTTGCCGGGACTTAAATCTCCGAGCCATACAGCATCAATCCTGATCCTTTTCAGTTCAGTCACTCCGTATCCTAACTTATGACACATGCGGCGGATCTGCCTGTAACGTCCTTCGGCGAGAATCACCCGAATACCCGTTTCACCGGAGGAAAAGCACTGGCAGGGCCGTGTCAGGCTCCCGTCCAGTATAATACCAGCCTGGAAACGCTGAAAAAAAATCTCATCGGGAATTTTATCGAGTTGAACGAGATACTCTTTTTCTTTGAATGATGCAGGTCGGCACAGATCTTCCACCCATTTTCCATCATTGCTCAGCAATAGCAGTCCTTCTGATGCTTTGTCAAGCCGGCCCGCGATGCTGAGTTGTTTACCCGGATCAAAAAAAACCGAAATATTGCCGGGAACCCCAGGGTTCATGGTGCTTTCAAAACCG
>CAZFCR010000420.1:0-3335 GCA_964517305.1 uncultured Akkermansia sp. | reverse complement strand
CATCCCCGCTCAAAGAGCCACAGGCTCTTTGCCGGTAACAAAATTGAATTCACCCAGCCGCCAGTTAAGCGCCCGGCTCTCATCCCCTTGTGCCAATTACCTGAAAACAAATTATTTAAAATAAAAAATTGGCATTTCCTGCCAGGAAACCTATTTTTGTGGGTCTTAAGAAAAAACAATGGCGAATTTTGATTTGATTATGCCTAAAATGGGCGAGAGTGTGGCTGAAGCTACCATTATTAAATGGACCAAGAACGAGGGTGATAAGATCAAGATCGATGAAACCGTTCTTGAAATTGCCACCGATAAGGTTGACAGCGAAATTCCCTCTCCTTTTGAAGGTACTCTTGTAAAACGCCTCTTTAATGAAGGTGATGTTGTTCAGGTTGGCGCCGTTATTGGTGTGATCAGCAGCGATGCTTCGGCCGCGGCATCGGAAACGCCAAAGGCAACTCCGGCGGCTGGTTCAGCTGCGCCTGCAAGCACCTCCGCTCCGGCTAACGCGCCTGCACAGTCGCAAAACAACGATTACGGTAAATCAGAAAAATTTTATTCCCCGCTTGTAAAAAGCATTGCCAAAGAAGAAGGCATTTCGATCGAAGAATTAGACAATATCAAAGGTTCCGGTCAGGAAGGCCGTGTTACCAAAGCCGATATCCTGGCTTACCTGCCTAACCGCCAGAAAGGCGCCGCACAACAAAGCAGCTCTGAAAAACAGGAAAACAAATCACAGGCTTCAGCGCCTGCAGCGGGCGGCAATACCGTGGTGGTGAACCGTCCTTCGGTATCCGTTGGCGGTGGTGATGAAGTGATTGAGATGGACCGCATGCGCAAGATCATTGCCGATCACATGGTCATGAGCAAACACGTGTCGCCACACGTTACCTCTTTTGTGGAGGCCGATGTAACCGCGCTTGTGCAGTGGAGAGACAAAGCCAAAAAAGAATTTGAAAAACGCGAAGGTGAAAAACTCACTTTCACGCCTATATTTATTGAAGCCGTGGCCAAGGCCATCCGTGATTTCCCGATGATCAACGTGTCGGTAGATCAGACAGGCACCAAAATCATCAAACGCAAAAACATCAACGTCGGTATGGCAGCAGCCCTGCCTTCCGGCAACCTGATTGTTCCGGTGATCAAAAACGCGGATGAAAAAAACCTGCTTGGCATCACAAAAGCCGTTAATGACCTCGCTGCAAGGGCCCGCGCCAACAAACTGGCACCCGATGAAATCCAGGGAGGTACTTTTACCCTCACCAATGTGGGTAATTTCGGCAATGTGATGGGTACCCCTATCATTAACCAACCCCAGGTAGCCATTCTGGCCGTGGGCACCATTAAAAAGAAACCTGCCGTGATTGAAACCCCTCAGGGAGATGTAATTGGCATCAGACAGTTTATGTTCCTGTCGCTCAGCTACGATCACAGGGTGGTTGATGGTTCGCTTGGCGGAAGTTTTGTGCGCCGTGTGGCCGATTACCTCGAAAACTGGGACACCAACCGCCAGGTATAAAAATTTTACTGGCACGGTTATTTGTAGCTTCTTAGGGGAAGATACGATTTCACATGCCGCGGTTATTCTGTTTTACTATTCTATTTTTATGTTTTAGCTGCATTGGCCGCGCGCAGAATTTTGATACGGTGTGCCTGCAACAGAAACACGTGCTGTCGCGGCTCAAAGCCGAACATTTTTCGCCGCCTGAATTTAACGAAGAAACCAATGCCGGTGTGCTCGATCTTTTTATCAGGGAAACCGATGAAAAAAACACGCTCTTCCTGTCCGGCGACCGCGATGCCCTGCTCTACACGGTCAACAATTCGCCGCAGACTTTTGTACACTGCCTGCTCATCAAACAAACCTATACGCTGCTGACCACAAGGTCTCTGCAAATTGATTCGATCCTCAGCATCATAGAAAAAAAGCCCCTGCATTTTAAACGGGGTGATACCATCACCTTTTCATCGGCCCACGAACCTCCGCAACTCTGCACTTCCCTTTCCGCACTGCAGGACCGTATTAAACGCCGGATCCAGTATGAATGCCTCGTGGATGCAACGCTGCCTGGCAAAGAGCAGGTGTTGACCGAAGACCAAAACAACGCAGCGTTTCTAAACGTTGTAGAAAAAACCAAACAACGATCCATCAAAAAACTCAGGCGTTACCTCGCGCGTTTTTCAGAACAGCAGCTGGTTCAACACCTCGGCGATTGTATGAGCAATGCGCTTGCGCTTCGCTGCGATCCGCACTCCAATTTTTTTAACCGCCGCGCCCTCGAAAGTTACCACGGTTCACTGTATACCCAGGAAACTTCTTTTGGATTCAGCGTGGCGGAAGATGAATACGGCAACATCATCATCGACGCGCTGGTGCCCGGTGGACCTGCATGGAAAAGCAATGTGCTCAGCGAAAAAGATGTGATCGTTTCATTCAGTTTTCCGGGACAGGAAGAAACCAAAGCTGAAGATACCGGCCTGCGGGAATTTCACGAACTTCTGTACCATTCGCCGGGCGACGAGATCACAATTAAAACAAGAAGCCAGGACCTGAGCCTTCGTGAGGTGGTACTGCGAAAAGAACGCATTGAAAGTCTTGAGAATAACATCAGTTCATACATCATCAGCAAAAACAATCAAAAGATCGCTTATATCTCCATTCCCACGTTTTACCTCGCGGAGGAAAGTGTCAGCGGACTGGGCTGCGCGAATGATGTGGCCAAAGAAATTGTTGCCATGCGCAACGATTCGATAGACGGACTAGTGATCGACATCCGTTACAATGGCGGAGGCGCCATGCGCGAAGCCATTGCGCTCGCGGGTTTGTTCATAGACGAGGGTCCCATGGCAGTTTTTAAACCCAGAGGCGCGGCGCCTTTCGTTTTGAAAGACATTCACCGCGGTGTGGTGTATGAAGGACCGGTACTTGTTCTTGTTAACGCAGCCAGCGCTTCGGCTTCAGAATTTTTTGCCGGCACCATGAAAGATTACAACCGGGCCGTGATAGCGGGTTCAGCTACTTTCGGAAAAACCTCCGCGCAGAATCTTGTACCTGCAGATTCAAGTTTTCTTGAAAGTGGTCAGCAGGACCCGGCCTTTGGTGTGCTTAAAATTACTACCGGAAAATTTTACAGGCTCAACGGAACCAGCAGCCAGGCAAGCGGACTGGTGCCGGATGTTGAGATTCCGGGCCTGGTTGAAAATGTGATGGAAAAAGAAATGCGTTATCCTTTTCACCTGCTCCGCGACACCGTTTATAAAAAACCGGCATTCGACGCGTTTGTTCCTTTACCACTGGCCGAACTCAGGCGCCGCAGCGAAGAACGTTTAAATACCCAGCC
>CAZFCR010000419.1:1034-3336 GCA_964517305.1 uncultured Akkermansia sp. | reverse complement strand
TACCATTATGTGCAGGATAATTATATTCATCCCGATTTTGTGGTGGATGTGAGCGAACACATTGAGCAGAAACACAAGTCGATCATGGCTTTTTCTTCACAGTTTTACGATCCTAACTCCAAAGAACCGCAAACACCTATCTCAGGTAAGGATTTTCTGGATTACATCAACAGTAAAATGTCGATCTGGGGCCGCTCCATCGGCGTTTCTTTTGCCGAAGGTTTTACAGTAAACCGGGCGCCGGGCGTAAACAGCTTATTTGACCTGAAGTAAAAAACGCCGGATGTGTCCGGCTACTTCGGTTACATGTTCCAGGTTCAGGGTGTGTCCGGCCCGTGGTATAATTATCAATTGGGAATTCCTGATGTTTTTATTTACTTCCTCTGCCAGATGAACCGGCAGCAAAGTATCGCGCTCACCCTGGATGATCAGTGCCGGTATCTGAATCTGCTGCAATTCCTGCCTGAAATCTTTTCTTTCTTTTGTGGCGCGCATCAGTTTCAGGATGGCCTCCGAATTTTCATTCAAACCCTGACGCATTTCTTTCATCAGGTCAATTGGAATGAGTGGATGCGAAAAATACTCTTCGCTTAATACGTTGGGAAGCATGATGTCGAGCATCAGCCTGTAGCCGCCCTGTTCGAGCGCCCGCCACCAGCTGAGTTCAATGGCTTCGTAATGTGGTGTTTTGTGAGCGAAGGTGGCCATCAGCACCAGTTTATGCAGCATCGAGGGATACAGTATGGCGAAATGTTGCGCAACGAGGCTGCCGTAAGAAAGTCCTGCCAGATGGATCCTGGTAACACCAATAGTATCAAGAACAGTTTTTACATCACGGGCATGCTGGTTAAAGTCGCGCCAGTTACCTGATTTATCACTCTGTCCCTGAAAAATAAAATCCAGCAGGATGATCCTGAAATCCTGTTTAAAATGAGGCAGCATAAACGACCAGGCCGCTGCAGATTGTGTCAGTCCGTTCAGAAAAACCAGTGTTTCTTTTGCCTGCGGGTTACCGTGGATCTCATAATACAAGTTGAGACCATCGTTTGTTTTAGTTCTCATCAGGCAGGTATTTGATCTGGGAGCCGCTATCTGTAACTGAGAGAGAGACCCTTCTGCCATTGTAAAACGCAAGGTTGCGGAGCGTGTGTCCTGCCGGGAAATCAAAACATACAGGATAGTTATACGAGGCCACTGTTTCGGCAATGATCTCTTCTGCCTGTTTTCCAAAGGGGATCAAATTGTCGCGCATCTCTGTCATTCCACCCACAACAAGACCCGCCAGATCTTTTAATTTTCCGCTGCGTTTAAGTTGCAGCATCATCCGGTCGATGTGATAAAGGTATTCATCCAGATCTTCAATAAAAAGGATCTTTCCTTTGTAATCCATTTCGGAAATACTTCCGCTGAGCGCGTATAAAATGGAAAGATTACCCCCAGCCATGGGGCCGGAGGCATTACCGTTGCGATTCAAAGGATGTTGAGGGATCTCGTAGGAGATGTCTTTTCCGAAAAGCAGGTCTCTTACAGATAAAGCCGAAGCTTCATCCTTAAGTAAGTTTACAGGCATGGTGCCGTGAATGCTGCAGAAGCCCAGTGTATTGAGGTGGCTGTGCAAAACGGTAACATCGCTGTAGCCCACCAGCCATTTGGGTTTGCGCCGGAAACCTGAAAAATCAACATCGTCGATGATGCGCATGGTGCCATAACCACCGCGTGCGTTCATGATGGCTTTTGCTGTGGGATGATCAAGGGCCCACTGAAGGTCGGCTGCCCGCTCGGCATCGCTGCCCGAGTACTGGTTGCAGCAGCCCAGCAGGTTGGGTCCCTGAACCACCCTGAGGCCCCAGGATTCAAGCGCCGTGATCACGGGATCTATCTCCTCTCGGCTGATCTTACGTGCCGTAGCTATTATCAGGATGGTGTCGCCCTTGTTTAAGTATTCAGGAATGATCATGCGTAAAAATCGGGTGAAGCATTCATATCAGAAAGGTTGTATTATATCAGATATATTACCTTTGCATAAAAGTAAACAATAATCAGAAAAATTAAACAGCTCTTATCGACTGATATCAGATATATATGGAGAAAAAATTTAAAAGAAATCTTGTCACAGCCGCCCTTCCTTATGCCAATGGACCAGTTCACATTGGCCACCTGGCCGGTTGTTACCTGCCCGCCGATATTTATGTTCGTTACCTTCGCAGCGCCGGTGAGGACGTGAAGTTTATCTGCGGTAGCGACGAGCACGGTGTGCCCATTACCATCAAGGCAAAAAAAGAACACATCAGTCCCCAAGATG
>CAZFCR010000419.1:0-1024 GCA_964517305.1 uncultured Akkermansia sp. | reverse complement strand
ACCATAAACTGATGGGCGACGCTTTTAAAGAATTCGGGATCGCGTTTGATATTTATTCGCGCACTACTTCGAAAGTGCATCATCAGACAGCCTCTGATTTTTTCAAAACGCTTTACGATAAAGGAGTCTTCACTGAGCAGGTCACCGAACAGTATTATGATGAAGCGGCTTCACAGTTTTTGGCCGACAGGTACATTGTTGGCACCTGTCCGAAATGCGGTAATCCCAATGCTTATGGCGATCAGTGCGAAAAGTGCGGCAGTTCTTTAAGTCCGACCGATCTGATTGAACCCAAATCCACCTTATCGGGTTCAAAACCGGTGATGAAACAAACCCGCAACTGGTTTCTTCCGCTCGATAAACTTCAGCCCAAGATCAAAGCCTATATCGAATCGCACAGCGACTGGAAAACAAACGTATACGGCCAGTGTAAAAGTTGGCTGGATAGCGGGGATGGTTTGCAGCCAAGGGCCATGACGCGTGACCTCGACTGGGGCGTGCCGGTTCCGGTAAAAGGTGCCGAGGGCAAAGTATTGTATGTTTGGTTTGACGCACCCATCGGTTATATTTCCGCAACCAAGGAATTATTGCCTGATACCTGGCAGGATTACTGGCAGTCGGACGACTCACGACTCATTCATTTTATAGGAAAGGATAACATCGTTTTTCATTGTATCATTTTTCCATCCATGCTGATGGAACACGGGGATTTTATTCTGCCGGACAATGTGCCCGCTAATGAGTTTCTTAACCTTGAAGGCGATAAAATTTCCACCTCACGCAACTGGGCCGTGTGGCTGCATGAATACCTAATTGACTTTAAGGACAAGGCTGACGTGTTGCGGTACACACTTTGTGCCAACGCGCCAGAGAGTAAAGACAACGATTTTACCTGGAAGGATTTACAGGCCCGCAACAACAATGAACTCGTGGCCATTTTCGGAAATTTTATCAACCGCACACTGGTGCTCACCCATAAATATTACGAAGGCAAAGTACCAGCAACCGACAGTTACACTAAAAC
>CAZFCR010000418.1:0-3345 GCA_964517305.1 uncultured Akkermansia sp. | reverse complement strand
TCTGGTTCCGGAAAATCCACACTCATGAACATGCTGGGCTGTCTCGATAGTCCGAGTTCGGGTGAATACATTTTAAACGGACTTTCAGTGGCGCGTATGTCCGACAATCAACTGGCTCAGGTGCGTAACAAGGAGATCGGATTTGTATTTCAGACCTTTAACTTATTACCACGTGCCACCACGCTTGAGAATGTTGCGCTTCCATTGGTATACGCAGGTTTCAGCAAAGCCGACCGTGAAAAACGCGCAAAAGAGGTACTGGAAAGCGTGGGCCTCGGTAACCGCATGAATCATAAACCCAACGAACTCAGCGGTGGCCAGCGTCAGCGTGTTGCAGTGGCAAGGGCCCTGGTGAACAAACCGGCCATCATTCTTGCTGATGAGCCTACAGGCAATCTCGACAGTAAAACTTCTGTAGAGATCATGGGACTTTTTGAAGAGATCCATAAAAACGGCAACACCATCATTCTGGTTACACACGAAGAAGACATCGCGCTGCACGCGCACAGGATCGTTCGTTTAAAAGACGGACTGGTTGAAAGCGATCGTCAGAATACCAACATCACCACTTACCGCAACCGCATGGATGCGCTGGAAAATAATCCGGGCTAAGGTTTGATCTCAATTTGTTTCATCAGCTGAACAGATTTTCTGAAACTGAAATTTTTCCCGCCAAGATTAACCCCTGTCGCGTTTTCAAGTGTGATCATAACAATGCCGGTTGTACCTGTGTTCATACCGGAGAGTTGAGAAGACGAGAAGTTGATGGCATTGTTGCCGGCTTTGAGTTGCATGATTATTGTTCCGGCGAGATTGCCGCTGCCATCAGTCATCACAAAATTTCCCGTATGCATATTTTGTACATTGTTGATGCTGAACTGAAAACCTGCCGCTTTGCTGATCACAACAGGCACAGCGTTGAGATCTGAACCCGAAGGCATTGGATTGTTGTTGGTATAAGTGAAAGAAGGAATTCCATTTGCACCGTTAACCGACCAGGTTGCAACACCCGGGGAGCCTGTAATACGGCTGTAGTTACCCGTTCCCGCCGAAATCAATGAATCGCCGTTAAGAAAAACGCTTTGAACAGTAAGTCCGGTACCGGTAGCTGTGCTTACAGGCTGGGAACTGAAAAAGGCAGATGCGGCTGTACTGCTGATACCTAGTCCGGCAAAATTCACGGTAGAGTTGGTGACGGTAAGAAAACCGTTAAATGAAGTGGCGGTGCCTGTTGGAACCGTACCGGTGGTTGAGCCTCCGGTAGTAGTGCCGGTGCCCGTAGGCACTGTATCTGGTTCATCGTCTTTTTTCTTACAACTGAATACAACTGCAAAAATTAAACAGGTGATAAGGATAGTTTTGTTTTTCATGGGTGGTTTGTGTTTCATTCAAATATAGGAAAGTATTTTGGCGATCCTTTGTTAAAATGCCGGATAACAATCAATCCACTCCGGTTATCTAATTCTGCGGTTATTGATTGTTAATCTATGAATAAGCCTTAATTTTACGAACTCATGAGACCATTCATTTTTCTGATGCTGCTTGTTTCGTTTGCCCGCGCGCAAATGGATTCAGCCATCACCATTCCGCTGGTGGCGATACATTTCGGGGGACAGGTTCCTTTTGCCGACATGGCCCGGCGTTTTGGTCCCAATCTTAACGCGGGCGGAGCCTTTATGCTGAAAACAAAAAAGAACTGGATCTATGGTATTGAATCTAATTACATGTTTGGAAGAAATGTAAAGGAAGATGTGCTCAAACAATTAAAAACGCCTGAAGGTTACGTTGTGGATAACGAAGGTTATCCTGCCGATCTGCGTGTTACGCAAAGAGGCGTGGGCATTCACCTTTTTGCAGGCAAGATTTTTAAGGTACTGAGTGCCAATGCCAACTCCGGTTTAATGGTTACCATTGGCGCAGGGGCACTTCAGCACAATATTAAACTGTATGATGCGCAGCAGAAGATAGCGGCCGTAAAAGGTGATCTGGCCAAAGGTTATGACAGGCTTACCCTTGGCGTTTCATTCTCGCAGTTTATCGGTTATCTTTTTTTAAGCGAAAACCGGCTTCTGAATTTTTATTTTGGCATTGAATGTTATGAGGCACAGACAAAAAGTCTCAGAAAACTCAACTACGATACCGGGTTGCCGGATACCAAAACAAGGCTCGACGTATTAACAGGTTTCAGGGCAGGCTGGATATTGCCGCTTTATAAAAAGAAACCTAACGAGTTTTATTATAACTGATCGTATGTTGTTGTATAACCTGGTTGTAAGGTCTTACGGTCTGCTGATTAAAACAGTTGCTTTCAGAAAAATAAAAGCGGCTCAATGGGTTGAGGGGCGTAAAAATTGGCGACAGAAACTGCAACAACAACTTCGTAATGCAGGACCCGGCCGTGTTGCCTGGATCCATTGTGCATCTTACGGTGAGTTTGAACAGGGGAGACCCCTCATTGAAAAATTCCGCAAACTTTATCCGGATCACCGCATTGTGCTGAGTTTTTTTTCACCAAGTGGTTATGAAGCTTTCAAAAACTGGCCGGGGGCCGATGTGATCTGTTATCTTCCTTTGGACACAAAACGCAATGCTGAGGATTTTGTGGATCTGATCCAGCCCTCGGTGGCTATTTTCATCAAATACGAGTTCTGGGTCAATTACCTCTTTGCACTGAAAAGAAAAAATGTGCCGGTATTTCTGGTGTCAGCGGTTTTTAAACAACACCACCCGTTTTTTAAATGGTACGGATCACTTTTCAGACGATCACTGGCCACCTTTAAAAAACTGTTCATCCAGGATGAAGCTTCGGGCGTTCTGCTTTCGAAGATCGGCATCAACCATTTTGAAGTGTGTGGTGATACGCGCTTCGACAGGGTGCTGGAGATAAAGAAAAACTTTAAGCCAATACCTGAAATATCTGAATTTAAAGGCAATAACACCTTGCTCGTGGCCGGCAGCACCTGGCCAAAAGACGATGATCTTGTCATAGCGGCATACAGCCAGATAAATAATCCCGAGCTTAAACTTCTTCTTGTGCCCCACGATGTGGAGGAAAAATTTGTTGAAACGGTCTGCGAAAAACTCCAGGCCGGCGGTTTGACTTATTCACGTTTTACAAAGGGCATTGACAACCAAGCGCGCGTGCTGGTGCTCGATACAATGGGCATGCTGTCACGCTCGTATTATTATGGCGACCTGGCTTACATAGGCGGTGGATTTAATGGCGGCATTCACAACAGTCTTGAAGCCGCGGTATTTGATGTGCCTGTGTTTTTTTACGGCGATACGCACGTAAAATTTAACGAGGCGGTAGAGTTGATCAATATGCAGGCCGCTTTTAATGTG